>JABJCF010000538.1 GCA_018665625.1 Nitrospina sp.
CTGCTTTTGGCTGGCGGCTGATAGCAAGGCTTGCGTTCCCAGAGTATTGGTTTTCCAAGCCGATTCAATATTGTTGAAAGAGTCGTGCTCATTCAGAGCAGCCAAATGAATAATGGCATGAATATCATTTGAAACAGCATTCTTTATCGAAGCCGGATCGAGAATATTCAACGGAACAATTTGAAATGCTTTTGCCCAATTCGGAGCTTCTGAAATTTTCCTACTTGTCCCCAGAATAATTGTTGATTCCGGATGATTTCTTTTCAGAGAATCCGCAATCCGTCCCCCAAGATAACCCAGCCCTCCAGTAATAAGAATTTTCAAATCTGACATTAAGCTTTTTTATGGGATCCAATTTCAGGTAATAAAACAGGAGGGCAGAATACCGCCCAAATTCAAAAAACTCCTTTGAATTTTCAAGAATTGTAACGCGATCGTTGTCGCAAGTCTTATATTAACATTTAGTACCTGCCCTCGGATAGTCTGAAATTTCCTATTGAAGACAAGTAATAACCAAATCCATATCGCCAATGTTCCTTGAGGCTTTCCCCTGAGAGCTAAATGGGCTCACTCAAACCTAGACCTAGAAATTTCTTGGTTTTAAATCAAACAATAAGCTATCATCATAAATTAAATATATAAGCTATTGAAGTCAATAGGACCATCAATCTCCATTCTAGGTAATATAAGTGACTAAAGTATATTTTGCAGACCTTACTCATACTGCGCAGGGGGTAATGTCAAAAATTTTCCCTATAGGCACTGCTACTGTCGCCGCTTAAGCATGCCAGGAACTTGGCGACGAAATAGAAGTGGAACTTTTTAAGCTCCCTGAAGAGCTCGACAAAGCCCTTTGTAAAAACATACCTGAAATTTTATGTTTGTCTAATTATGCCTGGAATTTGCAAATTGCAAATACTTTTGCCAAGGCCGCTAAAAAGGAAAAGCCTAACTTAATAATAGTCTTTGGCGGGCCTAACTTCCCAGATTCTGAAGAAGAGCGCACCCTGTTTTTAAAAAAATATTCCTCGATTGATTTCTACATCATAGGAGAAGGAGAAGAAGGCTTTGTAAACCTTTTTAAAAAACTAAAAGAATTTGGGATGAACTCAGCCCAACTTCAAAAACAAAAAGAAAAAGTTCAAAATTGTGCCTACGTTTTAGAAGACGAATTAATTATTGGGGAAAGGGCAAGAATTAATAACTTGAATCATGTACCTTGTCCTTATCAAATGGGGATACTAGATCAATTTTTCTCAATGCCCCTCATCCCAATCATTGAAACGACCAGGGGATGCCCTTTTCAATGCACCTTCTGCGCAGATGGCAAGCAAGCTGCCAATAGAGTTTTTCGATATGACGAGGAAAGGGTTACCAAGACACTCCAGTACATTGCCCGTCGTGCAAATAATTGCGATGAACTGATCATTGCAGATCTAAACTTTGGCATGTACGATTTTGATGTGTCAACCGCGAATACCGTTTCTCGTCTGCAAAAAGAAAAAGGTTATCCGCTTTCCATAAAAGCATCTGCAGGAAAAAATAAGCCCGAAAAAATTATAAATATTACCAATATATTAAAAGGATCAGGTTTTCTTGGGGCTGCATTGCAGTCGACTGATCCTGAAGTTTTGAAGGCTATCAAGAGAGACAATATTCCCACCGACAAGATTATGAACTTAGCAGAATTTGGAAAAGAACAGGGCAACCCGACTTACACAGAAATTATTCTGGGTCTACCAAGTGATTCCAAGGAGAAACATTTCGAGTCATTGAGGGTCGGCGTGGATATGGGGTTGAACTCAATCCGAATGTATCAATTGATGCTATTAGCGGGAACTGAAATGGCGAGTCCGCAATCCAGAAAAACATTTGAAATGATAATCAAGTGGCGAATTCTTCCTGGCTGCGCTGGAAAATACCAAGTTCTTGGCAAGGAATACCGCATTGCTGAATACGAAGAAATTGTTGTTGGAAATAAAACATTATCCTTTGATGATTATCTTGAATGCCGTTTAATGAACCTTCTTATTGAAACTTTCATTAATAACGCATTATTTGAAGAAATTTTTGGAATGATTCAAGCTCTCGGCCTCTCCAGATTTGACTGTCTTTTGTATATTCTTAATCATCCGGAGACCTACCCAGAAACAATTCAATCTTATTTTAAGAGTTATATTAATGACACAACAAATGATTTATTTGAAACTGAAGAAGAGGTAAAAGCCTATACCCAAAGGGAAGGGAACATTGAAGATTATGTTTCAGGGACCAGTGGTCGAAAAGAACTACTCTATCATAAAGCCCTATGTTATTTATCTTTTGAAGATTTGAATCAAATGCTTTGCACGGCCACAATACAGTTCCTAAAAGAAAATGGGAAACTAACTGAAAAAATAACGGACTATGTAAAGAGTCTCGAAAAATTTAGCATGCTATGTAAGAAATCTTTCGAGAATACTACTTTAGAATACGTTGAATCCTTTGAGTATGATTTTAAATCTTTAGCCAAAAGGAATTTTGAAATAGACCCCAACCAAATTGAGCCTTGTGGCCCTTTTACTTTCCACATAAAGCATAGCCAGACACAAATTTCCTTAATTCAAAATGCTTTAAATGTGTATGGGGAATCTACCGCGGGCCTTGCACGACTGATTCAAAGAAGTAATTTGAAAAAAATGTTCAGAGGTTATGAGTATAATTAGTCAGAAGCAGACAAGTTGTGCTTTTTCAAGGATACACCCTGCTCAAAGTCCTCGAATTTGGATTTGCCATCAATTGAACTGTCAGATGAAAACGGCATAACAACCCATTAGCATATTCCTAGTCTTTTGACCCCCTCTACGTACTTAGATACTTTACTCACCCGAAAAGGTAAATGACTAGTAACAATATTTACCTGCTCATCGTTGTCTTTGTCATATTTTAATTCAACTGCAGATGCCTTTGATTCAGATTTTTCCAGTAGAACAATTGAGGACACATCTTTCCAAAATTGCGGAGCATCGGGTAATGACGCTGACGGGGTTGATATTTCAGGAAGTTCGATAAAAATTGAAAACGTAACCTTTGAGAACATAGTAGATAAAGCCCTTAGCATAGGTGAGAACAGTGTTCTGAAAGGAGAAAATATTGAAATTAAAAACTCCAGAATTGCTATTGCCAGCAAAGACTTGTCTTACTCGAAAATAAATAATCTCAGAATTAAGGATTCCAAAATTGGACTTGCTGTTTTTCAGAAAAAACAGAATACGGCCCCTCACACCTCGAGGTGAACAACCTAATAATGGAGGGTGTCGACAAACCTAGTCTGGTTGAAAGCGGATCAAAACTTTTTATAGAGGGGAACAGCATTAAACCTAACAAGAATGATGTAAAGAAACTTTTATATACCAAAAAATAGTTTTCGTTGAAATCGGGGGAAGTAGGCGGAAAAATATTTGTAAAGTTTACCCGGGCTTGACAAACATAGTAAATTCCAGGCTCACTCGGGTATGGTCGCCCTTGCTAATGGCTCCGCCATGAAGAAGCCTATCGTGAAAAATAATAGCATCGCCGGGCTCGCTATTAAGCAATAACGGATTAAGACTATCCTCGGAAACATCTATCACAGGTTTGTTAACACCGTTTTTCATTTCTCCATGATAAGGCCATTCCTTGAGATGTGACTCGGGGATATAAACAAATCCACTGAGTACCGGATCAACATAGACTGCGATCCAAACTTTTACACGAACAACATTATTCGGGGTGGTGCCGTGTCCGAGGTCCCAAAACCAGGCATCGGCATGTAAC
>JABJCF010000539.1 GCA_018665625.1 Nitrospina sp.
AAGAAGGATCATAAAGTTTGTTTTAAAATCAAAAAAACTTTATCAGGCATGAGAACACCTTTAAAAGATCGAGGGCATGAATTCATTTCCTGCAGTCTGAATGGTAATGGCTTGCTGAGCTCATGGTTTAAAGATCCCAGAATAGGGGGTGTATGCAACCACAGTACCAGAGGACATATCGAAAACGATCTTCGCCGTTATCTTTTTGCTTCATGTTTTTCAGAAGTTCATAAAAGGTCTCCGAAACTGTCAGATTTTCCTGAAAAACTTTTACCGGAACATCGAAATATCAGAGAAGCAATTGCGGGGAAAAAATTTGCAGACAGATTCAGGGTACAGCTATACAACCACCCCGCTTCAACGATAACGAGCCATATATCCAAGGACGGTCATTATTATATTCATCCAGATCCAACTCAGTGCAGAAGTCTCACCGTTAGAGAAGCTGCCAGACTACAGACTTTTCCTGACAACTATTTTTTTTGTGGTCCAAGAACAGCGCAGTACGTTCAAGTGGGTAATGCCGTTCCACCTTTGCTGGGAAATAAAATTGCTGAAGTTATATACACTCTGTTTCAGGACAACAAGCTGACTTGAAAATTAGATTTTTGTGAAAAAGTTTGAGAGAAAAAACTATTGAAATGAAGGAATGATATGAAAGAGGTTAGTTTACCCCCTGAGGCCGGATCATTTTCTGAGTCGATGAGAGATATCGGATATTCTTTAGAGACCGCAGTAGCAGACATAATTGACAACAGTATTACTGCGAAAGCCACAAAAGTTGAAATCTGGTTTAATAATGGTGAAGACCATCCGGAGTTCTGCATTGTTGATAACGGGGCCGGTATGAATGAACAGGAACTTTTGGTTGCGATGAGACCGGGCTCGCGCAACCCCAGAAGCGAACGTGAAAAAAACGATTTAGGCCGGTTCGGTTTGGGAATGAAAACAGCATCTTTTTCTCAGTGTAAGAAACTTACAGTGGTAACTCGAAAAGACGGGATTTCTGCGGCGGCAATATGGGATCTTAGTGTTGTTGCTAAAAAAAACGACTGGATTGCATCTCTTCTTGATCAAAATGAAATTTCAAATATCCCCTGTTTAGAAAAATTACCCGGGGACGGAACAATTATTTTATGGGAAGACCTGGACAGGCTCTGCGAGAACGGACCAAGGAATAAAAATGAAGATTTGATTTATCAAAAACTGCATGACGTATCAAAGCATCTTTCATTAGTGTTTCATCTTTTTTTAAGTGGTGAGGTCAAAGGCAGTCGTAAGCTTGAAATTAATATCAACGGAAATCCTGTCGAACCTTTTGACCCTTTCTGCAGACAGTATCCCGCCACCCAGGCGCTTAACAGAGAAGTTGTTCGAATAAACGGAGAAGAGATGTTCATTCAGCCTTATGTTCTTCCGCACCACAGCAAGCTGACCATGGAACAGTTGGATTTTTATAAGAAACGAAGTGATTTTGTAAACTACCAGGGGGGGTATATTTACCGGAATGGTAGGCTGATGGCATGGGGGAGCTGGTTCGGATTAATTGGAAAGGGAGAGGCAACTAAACTGGCAAGGGTCAGAATTGACTTTCCTAATGCGCTCGACGAGCATTGGACAATCGATATTAAAAAATCAAGGGCACAGCCGCCGCAGCCGGTGCGAGAGAAACTTAAGCAGATCATAGGAAGAATTTCAGAGCAGAGTACCAGAGTGCATATAGGAAGAGGCAAAAAGCTTACTGAAAATATATCGTTTCCGATCTGGAGACGTCACCCGAGCCATGACGGAATCAAATATACTCTTGATAATGAACATCCCATGATAACAGGTTACGGTAACCTCCTTGAAGGAGATAAGAAGACAAAGTTTAAAGAGCTGCTGACAATTATAGAGAGGTCTATACCGGTAGAAGCTATTTATTCTGATTATTCATTGAAGCCAAAAGATTTTGACTTCTCAGAGCCGCTCCCCAGGGATGAGATAGATAAAAAGCTTGAGGTTTTATTTCAGATTCTTTCAGAGAACGGTCAATACCAAGCTGATAAATTCAGGGAAATAGTGATGTCTCTAAGACCATTCAGTGATCATAAAGACTCTGTAGAAAGCTATATAGAAAAAAAGTTTAATACATAAGATTGGTCAATGGAAATAATGCCGAGGGTTTAATTTTTTTATGCCTAATGAAAATAACAATGCAGAATCAATAGAGAATTTTCTTATTTTTCATTTGGGGAAAGACCAGGTTTCTCCGGATAAAGAAAAAATTGAGACAGAAGCTGAAAAGCTTCGTCAGCTTTATCCTGTAAGTGATGAAGAACTGACAGAGATAGTTAAAAAAGTTGAGGCTAAGCTGCCTCATACTATGGATGAGGGAATGTCTCTGGTAGATCCGGAGGCGACGCATGATGAAAACTGGTATGAGAATGAAGGTGCTGTTGAATGGAATTACTGGGAGGATTACAAGCAATATCTTAAAGGTGAAAGCTGGACACCTAAAATTATTTCTTCGATGGAGCATGACACCGGGAAAATTCTTGGTTTGTTAAACAATCCGCAAGACGAGGGTGACTGGGACAGAAGGGGTCTCGTAATAGGTGATGTTCAGTCTGGCAAAACGGCGAACTACCTAGGGTTGGTTGCAAGAGCAGCGGATGCGGGCTATAAATTTATTGTCGTTATAGCGGGAATCCATAATAATCTGAGAAAGCAGACTCAGGAGCGTGTTAACGAAGGGTTTGTCGGAAGAGATGAG
>JABJCF010000540.1 GCA_018665625.1 Nitrospina sp.
CAAACGGCAAAGGTGTTGGCATTCAAACGTCATGATTTGAAGGAATCTTCTGCAATAAAAGTCAGTTTTTATTCGGAAATATTATCACAAGGGGTAAATCATTGACGGATAGACATGACCCTCAAGAACAGATTTCTCAGCAAAACCCTTGGTATACCGATGACCAGTTTGAAAAGCAATATGGTCGGCCCGGAACCAAGGCCCTGATTGAAAGGCGATGGAAGGTTTTCGAAAGTGCGATTGGAGAATTTTTTCAAGACCAAAATATGCTTCCCTCGGATAAGCCTGCAAAGATTTTGGATGCCGGTTGTGGTGATGGAATTAATTTATTTGGTCTGGATAAAATGATATGCGAACGAAAATGGAATAGTCTGCTTTATGGTGTGGACTATAATCCGTTACGCTTGGAAAGAGCCTCAAAATTCTCTTTTGTTGAAGAAATTATCCAGTCATCCCTTGATAACCTATCTTATGAAGACGGATGGTTTGATGTGATTCTATGTAATCAAGTTCTCGAACATATACCCCAAGATAAAAATGTATTGTTAGAACTAAAACGTGTGATTCGACCAGGGGGTCTATTTATTTTAGGAGTCCCAAATGAAGGCTGTGCTTTGGCAAGATTGCGGAACCATGTGATACAGCGCTCGATTTTAAAATCGACGGATCATATCAACTTTTATACAGAAAATAGCATATCAAAAATTCTAATTGATTCTGGCTATTCAATATTGAAAATCGAAAAGCCAGGATTTTTTCTTCCGCACCTTGCATTAAACTATATGGCCTCCATTTCAGAACTAGGGCGGGAACTTCTTAAGATTTTAGGTAAAATTTTCCCATCACAATGTGCTGAATTAATTGTAATCTCGAAGAAGCAAAGAGCAGGTGAACAATTATTATAAGTGGGAACGGTGTGGTGAAATGATTACATTTTATTTTGACACAATAAACTCTATTTCTTTATTAATAATTAGCAATTATAAAAATGCGGATTTTTCTCTTTAAGCATACGGGTTTATCTGAAGGGCGGGAATATAAATTTTCTAGTGTTAATCAAGCTGTTCTATGGCCGCAAGAACATGGTATTAGGCTTGGAATGGCAGGTGCCTGGAATTTGTTATTTCGCGCAGGGATTCGCCCGCACATAGTTGATGAAAACAATTTGCCTATGCCAGAAATAGGGGACGTGTTATTTGCTTCCGCAGATTTTAAATTTTCATCAAATGCTGAAAGGGCAATACTCGAATGGATAGCAGCGGGAGGGCGCGTAACAGCGGCAGGCTATCCGGAAGCATGGCGTTTTGCTTTCCCAAAAGATGTTTTTTTGGAAAGCGCAAGATTGGATAATCCTTATACTGCAATTGCATGGCTCAGTGAAGAGGGGAAGCCAGAGTTGATCGCTCCACCAAGCTGGGCCTATTTAGTAGTTAAGAAAAATGTAGATGATTCGTTAGAGTGTAAGGGGAAACTTGCTGCCATAAGCGGTGAGCGACAGACACCCCAGAGAGCATTGATTACCCCACTTGAAGACGCACCTGCAATGCTATATGCCGGAAACTTTTACTATTTCAATGGCAACCCTTTTTCTGCCTTTCAGGCCTGGTTGCAAGGGCAGGAAAATATAGCGCCTTGGTTGGCTTGGCGTCACCGAATTTTTTGGTTAGATGAGTTGGCTGCGTTCATCTGTAAAATATTAAGAGAAAACCAATTGATGCCCGCAGTAGATAGTGGTGTTGGGGATCTTGCAAAAACGACTGTTGTGTTTAAGCATGATTTAGATCATTCTCGGGATACCACCTACCTTAATATGGAAACTCACGCTGGCTTGCCTGGTGTTCACGCCATACTTCGTGACAGCAATACCGCATTTTGGACAGATAAATTAAAATCTAAGCCCAGACAGGAATCCGCATTTCATTACAATACCGGAAGCTATTCTAGGTTGATGGAGGCGGTTCGTAATAAACTGCTGAATTTACCCAAGCGGCCGTACCGCCTGAATAAAAATGCAATAGCAGGTAGAGGATTATTGAACCAGGTTGTCTGGGCAAAAAATAATGGAATTGGGATTGAAACTTTACATCGCCACTTGCCCTTCATCTTATACCCGGAGCTGATAGATGCTCTGGATATAGTTTATGAAAACGAAGCTGAGGTTCTTGGCAGCAATAGTTTCTTTCGGGGTCAGGTTTTGCGATGGGGAGTGGATTGTGTGGATGGTTTGAGAGGTGCTTTAGGGGATTTTCCTGATCCTCAATTTTCTTATTGGTTTCCTTTTCGATTAGCACATGCGGGGCATGGCGGTCGTCTGCTGAGAGGCTGGGAAAGCACAAGTATGATGGAAATCGAACCTGGATTGGTGGAGCAAATGTTGGATTATAAAGTTCCCGGTCTTTCGCAGAGGGTATTAATTCTCAACTACCATCCTGCGCATGCAAATCGTTCAACTTTTGCTAAAGAGGGTTGTGTGAATTGGTTTCGCGAAATTCTTGATTTGTGCCATAGCAAGGGTGTAGAAGTTCGATCACTTTCTGAGGTATATAAGATTTTGAATGATCATCTGGAAGGGAAACATGGAAAATAATCTTTCTACCTCGATTAAGTGGTGGATGGATTTGGTTAGATGTCCATGGTGTGGTGAAAAACCATTCGGTTACAATGTTTCATTGAAAATGGAATGCAGATCTTGTAATAGACCCTTTGAATGGAGGAATAATGAACTTGAATGGATACCTTATGGAGAAAAAACGAAGCGTTATGATATTCCCAAAGGGGAAATTGATTTCATAAAGCGTGGGTTGAATCCACTCTCCAGTCCAATTTCCCCACTCCGCTACTGGTCAACGTTTAGGACCGAGCAATACTATCGAAGAACTTTGAATGACGATAATCTTGCTAAAAAATGGGCGGATCATTATCTGACCGGAATAGATTTGCCAAAGAATGCGGTGGTGCTTGATCATGGCTGTGGTAGAGGAAGGAATGTAGGTTTGCTGAGTCAGTTAGGTTATCAAGTTGCGGGCCAGGACATGACAGTAGATAAATGGTGGGCGAGGCTTCCTGATAGTGGTTTTCAGGTTATCCCACCCGGTGGTGAACGTTTACCTTGGAAAAGCTCTTCTTACGACTTAGTTAATGATGATGTGGTAATCAGATATTTACCTGAGGAGATGGTTAAATCATTTGTTAAAGAAATAAGACGAGTTATAAAGCCTGGAGGGTACTGGTTAATTCTTGAGATCAATAACCAAGGTTTTGGAAGAAAGCATGCTCAGCTTAAAAGCACACTATCTTTAAATTTAATGCGTTCACTTGCTAAGCAGAATGGGTTTAAGGAAATAGATGTTTCTTATGAAGGGTTTTACGCACCATTTTTTCCATTTGCTATTAATTTTTTGCGAAAGCAATGCGGTCCCTGGCCCATGAATATTTCGGATTATGAGTCGTGGATGGCTGAACAGATTCCCCCTGAAAAAAGAGGTCTTTGGCTACTCCGTTTAAGACGCGAGGATTAGTGAATAATCATGCTAAGCATTATTTGTTGCTGGTTGGGGCAAAAGTATTAAGGGTTCCTCTTGCTCTTTTAGTGGTGTCACTTTTATCTCGTCTCATTGGCCCGGAGGGTGTAGGCCAGTGGTCTATGTTAGTGGCTGTTAGTACTTTTTTTCATTCTGTTTTTTTGAATTGGACGCAGGCTCCCTCCGTTCGTTTTGGGCGTGAGGAATGGATAAATTCTAATAGTCTATCTACAACCTGGGGGGCTCGCAGGCCTCTGATTTTTTTCGGGTTTATCCTTGCTCTCTTTCTATTAGTACTTCGCCCCTTCTCCTTTTTTGAGCAACTGACTTTTCTCCCTTCTAGTTGGTGGCCTTTGGCAGGTGTTTATTTGCTTGGCTTGTGGTGTTTGGCTGAAGTGCAAAGTCTCCTAACCATTACAGAAAATTATAAGATTTTGGCAGTCTTGCCTTTATTGGTTGACACCTTGTTGGTGTTCTTTTTGTTTTTTTTGATTTTAGTGCCGAACGAGGAACTGAAAAATAATGCAATTATAGGTCTGGTTGCTCTGACAGCATTTTTCTGGGGGGGGGCTTGGACAAAAGAATTTATTCGCACTCGCTCGTGGTGCAAACAGACGTCATGGAATGAAACGATTCGGGTGCTAAAATTTGGATGGCCCATGATACCCACATTTGCTGTTGGCTATCTGATCGATTGGGGAGATCATTTTCTGCTGCAACATTTTCATGAAGCCCAGCAAGTGGGTTTTTTTCATGCAGGCTATCAGGTGATGCTTGCAATGATGGCTTTGGCATCCCCTCTGATGGTGATTTTTTTACCCAAGCTCATCGATATGAAAAGTGTAGATCCGAATGCGGAGTTGGATTACCTTGACCGTGTTGTTCCCACTGTTGCAACACTCTGGCTACTAGCAATCATACCGGGCATTGCTTTAATTCCATGGGTTTTTGAGGTTGTCTTTGGCGATGAGTTTTTGGGGGCACGTCCTGCATTTTATATCTTGTGTGCGGCTATTCCGGGAGCTGTTTTTGCAAGTCTCTACACAGTTTTATTCAATGTTCAAGGACGTTTGGGGCGAACGGGTTTATTCCATGTATTCATGTTCTTAGCAAATATTTCTATTTCATTTTTACTGATTCCCCGTTGGGGTAGTCTGGGGGCTGCCATTGGAACGGTCATCTCTTATTTGTTGATTCAAGGGCTTTATATTTTCGACCAGCGTAAGCATTTGAATTTACCATCCACTAAATCCACCCTCTTGTTTTTTGTCGCAAGTATCTATGGTTTTATTCAAATAAGTGTTGGTGGAGATATGGTTGGGAGAATAGTTGTTGCTACAATGACTATGGTCGGATTGCTTTTTATGGTGAAAATATGGCAAATCTGTGATCGTCAGATGGTTTCTGATTTGTTGCCCAGGCAGTTTGCTTGGATGGAAAAGTTATTGAGATGAAATGAAATATTTGAAAATTTAGAAACTAAAAAAGTAAATTAAATATGTTAAAGTACCCTTACAGGGGGAACCCTGAAAGAATAAAAGGCTCCTGCCATAATTAAGCATATCAAAGTAAGAAAAATTTTTGAATTTGGAATTTCTAGACTTCGTAAATCAGCGAGTTGTTCTTCCAAGTTCCAATATTGCCAGCCAAAACCCACGAATTAAATCGTCTGAGTAAAATATGAACCAAAAAAAAACTTATATCGATCCCACGGCCATTGTCGAAGAAGGTGCTGTAATAGGTCAAGGAACCTCTATCTGGAACTGGACCAAGATTCGTTATGGTGCCCAGATCGGAGAAAACTGCATTGTTGGTCAGGGGGTACATATAGATTTTAATGTTTCCATTGGCGCAGGGTGTAAGATCCAAAATGGTGCACAAATCTATCATGGAGCAAACATTAAAGATCATGTGTTCATCGGACCAAACGTTACCTTCACCAATGATTTATATCCTAGGGCAGATAATGATGGTTGGGATTTATTACAAACAACTGTAGAAGAGCACGCAAGCATTGGAGCAGCCGCAACCATTCTTTGTGGTCTTACTATAGGACGGTATGCAATGGTTGCTGCCGGGACTACTGTAACCCAAGATGTTCCACCTCATGCCTTGGTATTGGGACAACCTGCTGAAATCGCAGATTACGTTAACGCGCAAGGAACTCCTTTAAATCATGATATGTCTGGCCCTCTTCCATCAGAAAAGCTACTGTTGTCATCCAAAAAAGATTTGTAATTGGTTTTATTCTGAAAAAAGATAGGGTATTGGACGCAAGAAAAATATAAAAACAAGTTTCGCAAGGAGAGGCAAATGAGGGCTTGGGATGGAAAACGTATTTTGGTAACCGGAGGTGCTGGTTTTATCGGAAGCCATTTGGTAGATAACCTCTTGTCTGAAGGGGTTGAGCATGTTGCTGTTGTTGATAATTTTTTCTTAGGTAAGGAAAGTAATCTTTCCCAGGCGACTAAAAAATATAAAGATAAGGTCAAAATTTATCGAGAAGATGCAGCCGAGTTTTCTTCGATGGAAGCTGTTTGTGGTAAAGAAAAACCAGATGTTGTGTTCAATTTGGCAACAAAAGCTCTCTTATATTCTTTTTTTAATCCTCCGGGGGCTTACCGGGTAAACGTTGACATAGCTGAAAATTTTGGCGAATTGCTTAGAAAAAAAGTTTTTGGGAAACTTATCCACGTTTCTACATCTGAGGTGTATGGAACGGCACGGCAAAATTCTATGGCAGAAGACCATCCTCTAATGGCCGAGACTTCTTATGCTGCTGGAAAAGCGGCGGCAGATTTGCTTTTAACTTCTTACGTAAATATGTTTGATTTGGATATCACAATTGTCCGTCCCTTTAATAATTATGGGCCACGCCAAAATGAAGGTGCCTTAGCGGCGGTGATTCCTGAAACTATTAAAAGAATTCGATCAGGTCAGGAACCTTTTATCGAAGGAGATGGTCTACAGACAAGAGACTTTATTTATGTAGAG
>JABJCF010000541.1 GCA_018665625.1 Nitrospina sp.
GAGTTCAGCCGAAAGAGTTGATAGAAAGGCTGCTTACTCCAGATATTAGAAGCAGATTTCAAAGTGTGAACTTTGACATCATGTGGGGATTGCCTAAGCAAACCCGGCAGACATTCAGGGAAACAATTCAAACCTTAAAGGAGTTTTCTCCTGACCGGATCACTCTTTTACATTATGGGCACTATCCAGAAGTATATAAGCACCAGACATTGATTGATCTCTCAGATATCCCCAGTGAGTCTGAAAAAACCATGATGAATCTCGAAGCAATCACAGACCTTGAGGCGAATGGTTATGAGCAAATTGGGTTAGACCATTTCGCTAAGAAGGGGGATGAGTTGGTGAAATGGAAAAAAGATAAAGCTTTGAACCGCGGTTTTATTGGTTACCCAGGTAAAACCCCGAACCTTATTGGGATGGGGCCGTCCGGGTTGAGTAGCTTTGGCGATAATTTCTATTCTCAAAATGTGTATGGACTTCAGGATTATTTCAATGCAGTCGAGACCAAAACTTTTCCTATATTGAGAGGGTATACGCTCGACCCAGATTTGGTGATCCGCCGTGAAGTGATCAATGCAATAATCAATTATTCCAGTTTGGACTTTGAGGTGATTGAGAAAAAATTTAATATCAACTTTAACAATTATTTTGAGAATGAGTTGAAGGCGCTAAAAGGATTGATTGACGATGGTCTGCTGGAGCTTTCGGAGGATAATTTGAAGGCCTCCCCAATTGGAAAATTTTTTGTGCGACATATCTGCATGGTATTTGATCGGTTTTTGCAAGTTGGGGAGGCCCACAAACCTACCTCCAAGCGTGATAATAAGCTTGCTGCTTCTGCCTGAAAATAGACGTTTTTAGTAGAAAAAATGGACACGTTAAAACTAATAGTTGATGGTGAATGAAAAAATTTACTCAGGATTGGTTGAATTTTAAAGACAGGAAAGTTCTTATTACGGGTGCTTCAAAAGGTTTGGGCTGGGTTTGTGCTAATGTTTTGGCGGGTCTGGGTGCGAGGCTGGTTTGCTCTGGTCGAAATAAAGAAAGCTTGGATGAATTGAAAGCATCGTTTCCATGCCCGGACCATCACATGGTTTTTGCGGGAGACCTGGTTAACCCCGAAGTGGTTGGTGAGCTTGTTTCGAAAGGGGTGGAGTTTCTAGGAGGGGTAGAAGTGGTTATCCATGTTCTAGGCGGAGGTTATGGTTTTAGGGACCCTCTGTTGGCTTGGGAACAGCTAGATACTTTGCATAAAGTCAATATTGGGGTAGCGGCAGAAATAAACAGATTAGTTGTGCCTGAAATGATAGAAAAAAAATCAGGTTATGTAGTGCATGTTGGCTCAATTTCTTCGCAAGAAGCTACTGCATCAGTGGGATACAATACCGTAAAAGCATCTTTAGCGGCATATGTTAGGAGCTTGGGGCGAGAATTGGTTTTAGACGGTGTAATAGTGACAGGAGTTCTTCCAGGTGCTTTTTACGCACCAGGGAATTCATGGCGAAGACTAGAACAAAATAAACCTGAGGTAGTTCAAAAGTTTATTCAAGACAATTTGCCAAGAAATAAGATAGCCGAAGCTGAGGAAGTTGTTCCCTTGATCCTTTTTCTTGCATCTGAAGCGGCATCCATGATGTCTGGTAGTTGTGTGCCAATAGATGCTGGAGAAGGTAAGGCGTATATTTCTTGATTGATGAGTTGCTAAGTCAAATTAAACTAAATGAGTCTATAAAATGAAAAAAATTAAACGGGTAGTTTTGGTTCAACCCAATATGAAGTGGATGGATTGGAATTGGAAAACAAGTTGGGACATACATCCTCTCAATCTTTGTTTGTTGGGGGCAATGATTAAAGAAGATTATGACGTCGTCATTGTAGATTCAAATTTAGAAAACCATACTCCGGAACAGTTCAAGCAAGTAATCTCTGACTTGCAGCCAGACTTGGTAGGCCTCACCCTGCTCACAAATGAATATTCTGATATTGCTCATATCGGAGCAAAACTAATTCGAGAAATTGACCCTGCTATTAAAACAGTTCTCGGAGGAGTGTATGCCACCGTTTCTTATTCCTCGATCTATGAAGACACTAACATTGACTATATTTGTGTTGGAGAAGGTGAGTATTCATTCCCACAGCTACTTAAATTTTTAAACGGTGAGGGAGAGTTTCCAAAAGAAGGATTTTTAGGAAGAGTTGCAGGAGAAACTAGGGACCCCGCCAAGGTGGTAAGAACTCTCATTGAAGATTTGGATGCATTGCCTTCCCCTGCTTGGGATCTGGTGGACTATAGTTGTTACACAAAAAGGGTCGGAAAAATCACTATTGACCATCCCTACACCTTCCCTTACACACGCTTGATGACTTCCAGGGGGTGTCCTGTAGGGTGCACATTCTGCGAAGTTGAGGTCATTTCTGGCGGTCCCTTCAGATACCAGAGCCCGGAAAGAGTTATTCAGGAGTTGAAGCTTTTTAAGTCGCAACATGGAATTAAAGCCTTCATGCTTGATGATGATAATTTTTTCGTCAACCGTAAGCGAGTTAAAATAATCTTAAAAACCATGCTGGAAGAAAAGATTGATTTAGAATGGAAAGCCCATGCTGTTCCCGTATTTCACTTGGATGATGAAATTGTAGAGTTAATGGCGAAAACGGGTTGCCGATCAGTTGCTTTGGCTATTGAGTCTGGCTCTGAGAGAGTATTGAAGGACGTTATTCGAAAACCGGTCAAACTCGACCATGTTCGTCACGTCTGCAAAAAAATCAAGGATGTTGGAATGGACTTGGTTGCTAATTTTATTATAGGTTTCCCAACTGAGACTTGGGCTGAAATTCGTCAGACTTTCAAATTTGCCGAGGAGTTAGAAATCGATTACTCCAAATTCTTCATAGCCACGCCACTTGAAGGAACCATACTTCACGATATGGTAATGGAGAGTAACCTTATGGCCGCTCATAGTGATACTTCTGGCCGAATGAAAGACTTAAACTGGTCTACCAGTCAAATTCTTTCAGATGAATGGACAGTGGATGACTTAACTGTATTAAGAGGTTTTGAGTGGGAGCGGATCAATTTTGGAACACCAGAAAGAAGAAAAAAACTGGCCCGCATGATGGGAGTTACAGAAGAAGAACTAGGTAGGCTTAGAAAAGATACTTTCGCCAGCGTCAGTGCTAATATTGTAAAGAACTACCGTCA
>JABJCF010000624.1 GCA_018665625.1 Nitrospina sp.
TCATTAGATGAATCAGACCCTTTAGACGGCAACGAATTGCATAATAATTCCATTGCTTTTATTTTATTATTTATATCAAGTGTGAATAAAACCTTATCTATCGAATGTGTATGATGAAATACATCTCCAATTGACGAGTATATTGAACATGACGCATCAGTTATAGCCTGAGAAACTATTTGTCTCCCCAGCAGAGCTGATACCGCGGCGGACCCCAGTGATAATCCAAAATTCATATATATATACAATATATATTCAATAATAGTATTTTTATACCCGTATTATAATTTATCTAATATTATTTAAAACTTGGTCATATATATATTATATTCTACATAAATGAATATAGTAGTTAATACTATTACGCCAAAGAACAATTTTATTTCATACAATAAATTCAGATTTATAGATATACCTAAAATTTCTCTTTATAAATATTTTATGGAATCTTCCGAAAATATGTATTTTTTGGCATTAGCGGCATTTCAACTATTAACATATTCCGGAATAAATATTCTACCAGAATATTGGAGTCCAAGTGGTCCGTTCTCTACAATTATCCCATTAGTAATGTGCTATATACTCGAATTATGTAGTTTATGTGTGACATATTTTAAGGATATGTATAAAACCTATATATATAATTACTGTAAGTATGTACCCGTATTGCGTAATTATAAATTAGACAAAATTAAATTAAAAGATATAACGGTGGGCGATTTGATAGTTGTTAGTAAGGACGAGGTTGTACCAATAGATTGTATATTATTTTCTGTAGACGACTCAGAATATGCTAATATTAGCTTGGCTAATTTAAATGGCGAATGTGATATATTATGCCGAGAACCTCTGGAAAATAAAAATACTGATTACGAGAAGTTTAATATGTCTGTTACTAACATCGTCAATTATCCAAATTCAATTAAATTGTTCGACGCCGACTGTTATATAAATGGTCATTTATGTAAATTAACCTATCTTAATTTTATTCCAGGTGGTTCTATAAATACGGGAGGGACGTGTGTGCTACTTGTTACACAAATTGGCACATTAATACGATCACATACTTCTAACGAAATTGACAAATTATACAAATCTAATTTTATAGATAATTACATAACCCACTCGTTGACCAATTATTTTATACCTATTTTAACAATATATAATATCCTTATCGTTTATAATAATAGTTCGATAATCAACGCCTTCGATATATTAAAAACCTTTATTCAGAGCTGGATTTTATTAAATGGAATAGTGCCATTTTCCATAAAAATTATAGTAATGATGAATAGAAATATACAGAGTTATCTTAATACCACTGATTTGGTTGAATATAGTTCACCAAATTCATTAGACAATTTTCATCAGATTACAAGAATAATATGTGATAAAACCGGGACTATTACTAAAAACGAACTTTTATTAACGCATGTATCATATGACAAAGTTGTATACACGGATATCTACGATATTATACCGTTCGACCTAATGTCTAAAGTTATATTGGGATTACATCATAAAAATAAAATTTATTCGACAGAAGAGGATAAAATAATATCTGAAAAAATTGTTTCACTTGGAACATATATGGTATCTGATAAGAACATTGTAGAAATTTATAGTGCACATACCTCTATAAAAATGGATATATTGGAAATGGATAAACTATCATTTGACTGTGTCCGGAAACTATCTTCTGTAATTTATAAAGATATCAATAATGACCATTTTATCATTACTAAAGGGGCTCTATCTGCTATAAAACCATTGATCCGGGTAATGGATATATATCACTTTAATTTGATACATGGGCAATATAATATTGAATACCCATATCTCCGCACAATTGCGTTTTGTTTTAAAAAAATAGTGTATTTATCTGGTAAGGAACCAGTTGAATATGAAAAAGACGGTGAATATACTTTCCTAACTATATTGGGAATACAAGATGAACTACAAACGAACGTCGTAGAAACGGTTGTCCAATTACAAAAATCAGATAAGCAGATATCGTTATGTACTGGAGACCGTTATGAAACTGCGATATATATAGCCGATACGTTGAATATTTTAAATACTACAATATCATTAAATAAACCA
>JABJCF010000542.1 GCA_018665625.1 Nitrospina sp.
CAACTGTATTTTGTTTTTTAGACTGGTGCCTTTGTTCCCTTTTTTTGCAGTCAATATCGGTTTGTCACTATCCCAGGTCCCCTTAAAATACTTTTTTCTTGGAACCATGTTCGGAACTTTGCCTGCAACTTTTGTCTACACCAATGCAGGTAGTAACCTTGCTTCTATAAATTCGTTTTCTGAGATCATGTCACCCAAGATATTGGGATCTTTGGCACTTTTGGGATTGCTTGCCTTGATCCCCGTTTTTTATAAACGGATTAAAAAAACACCTTGAGAGCTTTTAAGAGTTTTATTACTTAAGCTCTCCGCCAATCTTGCCCAATAATGCTCCATAAATGGCATGCACCATGAAAGCCGCAACAATAGCTTTGGGGCCGCCGCCTGATTCAGAAAGAAAAAATCCTTCCCCCATCATTGGCATGGTCACCGTCATTGTCAGCAGCCACATCCCTATGCCTGTCAAAACACCTTTAATCACCGCCGGCCCAGGAAAAATTTTATATAGAATCATCGCGTAGATAATGGGTGCGATTACCGCGCCTATCATCAGGTGTACGGCCATTCCCAATGCCCAGTTATTCCCCATCATGGACCCAATTTTAGCGGCAATGTCCATGGGCTCCCCCACAATGATGGGGCGAACAAAATACATCATAAAAGTCATTACTGCTGTTCCGGCGACACCGCCCATAAATACTCTTTTCATCGTCCACTCCCGGTATATATGAATGTTGCTCTGACCAATTAGTCGATGGAACCTTCGAAGTCATTACAACTATTTTTGGTTTAGAAGTTAAAAATCGAGGCTTCTCTGATGCCTGAGGGGTTTCGTAGAAAACGGGTAGGTGCACCTTGATAAACTTGAAGCTTGCTTCCCTGGTGGGGTGTTATTAAGTACAACTTTTGGATGGTATGTATTCTAGTGGAAGAGGTCTGCTAACTGCTGGTTTGCAGGAATGTTTGAACGGTGTTTTGATATTGCTCCTGAACTTCTTCTCTTATTTTTAAAAAGGTTTCTCCTGGCTTGATGTCGAGGATTTCCAGAGATTCTTTTTTGATTTTTGAATCCAGAAGTTCTCCGCTGGACCCCAAAAGCAAATTCTGAGCAATACTATTAGCAATATTTATCGTAGCGGCTTCTTTTTTAAATGACGGGGATTTTGCTGGAGTATGGTGGTACCGAACTGACTCTTCATGAATTTTTGGTAGCTTCCATCTTTTCATGAGCTCACCTCCTACCTCATCGTGGCCAAATCCTAAAATACTTTTTTCTGCTTTCAGGAGACTGATCTTTTCATTTTGTCCTTTAAGAAAAATCTCACTAAATAATGAAGGCGTATTTGTACAAATTATTAAGCGACCAATGTCATGCAATAATCCCGCTACAAAAATACTGTCAGCATTAACATTGTTAAAATGCTGTGACATTATTTTGGCTGCCAAACCACATGCAATACTGTGTTCCCAGAAAAGTTGCATGTCTATTATTTCTGGAGATATGTTTTTAAACCGATCAAGGACACAGGCTGACAACACCAACTCATTTATTTGATTATTGCCAAGTATGCTGATTGCGTGAGGGACCGTTTCTACCTGATTTGAAAAACCAAAAAAAGGACTGTTTACAATTTTTAAAAGTTGTACGGTCAAGCCTGGATCACATTCCAGCACGCTGGCCAACTCTTCAAAGGTGGTATCAGGGTCTGCCACGGCGTCTTTAAATTTAAAATATACTTGCGGCAGTGAAGGAATACTGGACCCGCTTTTAAATAAGTCATCCAGTTTCATTTTGTTTGACCTTTCCTGATTTAAGAACAAGTTAATAAGACCCTCTTCACCTGTGAAATCTTAAGGTTCTAATGTAAATGTAGTCCCTTGATTTGAATTAGTCGAGTTTATTTTCAATGCCTTACAGCGGACTTTTCACTATATTGTGGAGCTGCTTTTCATACATATTTATTCTCTTTATTTGTTGTGGGAATAAACTTTAACGTAAGAATTCGATTGCCTGAGAATAAAAATTCCGTATTGCAAACACCATTAAAGCCAAAAGGAAAATTAATTCTATTCTCAATAGGTAAATTTGCTGGTATCTAAAAATATTTTGCAAATCCAACTTAATTTAAAATTGGATTGGGGAAAATATTTGACTGGCGGTAAAAAAGATATTCGGATTTTATTCTTATAAGGGCAGTGGGGCGGCAGAGTGTTTTGGGATAAAGAATACTTAGGATCTAAAAAATTTTCTTAAATATTTTTCTTATTTTAAAACAGATTCGATGGACTGGCTCAAACCTTCCAAATTGATAGGTTTGAAAATGTAAGCCGAGGCCCCATTTTGCAGGCACTCTTCAACCCTATCATTTTCAACGACAGCGGAAACACAGAGAAGATTTCTTTGATCTTTTTTAATGTTTCAATTCCTTTCCTACCAGGCATACGCATATCCAATAATATTATGGAGGGATCGAGGAGTTTTACCTTTCTCGTAGTCTGAGGTTGAAAAAAATTTGCGTTACATAGCTACGTGTGACAAAAGCTTTTCAACGACATCGGTGACTTTAATATTTTCGGCTTCTGCTTTGAAATTTAAAATTATTCGATGCTCTAGAACCTGACGCGAAACTGCTTTTACGTCTTCAATCGTTGTTGCCACCCGGTTATCCATAAGAGCTTTTGCCTTGGCTCCCAAAATAAGATATTGAGAGGCTCGTGGGCCGGCTCCCCAATCAATCCATTCTTTGACAAAATCGGGTGCGCTACCATTTTGATGAGGTCGGGTGCTCTGAACCAGTTCGACTGCATATCGTGCAACATGTTCAGATACGGGAACGCGTGGAACCAGATCTTGAAACTTTAAAACTTCCTCAGCATTCAGAATAGGTTTCAATTCTGGTAATGCACCGGAAGTTGTAGAAAGGGCAATCTTAATTTCCTGTTCTTTTGTGGGATAGGAAACATTGATAATAAACATGAAGCGGTCAAGCTGAGCTTCTGGCAGAGGATAGGTTCCCTCATGTTCAATTGGGTTTTGCGTTGCAAATACTAAAAAGGGGGGATTCAGGGGGTAGGTATTTCCTCCTACCGTGACTTGTTTTTCCTGCATTGCCTGAAGTAGGGCGGCTTGGGTTTTGGGAGGAGTTCGATTTATCTCATCCGCCAAAATAATATTTGAGAAGATTGGACCCTTGATGAATTGGAACGATCTTTTCCCGGAAGCAGAATCTTCGTGAAGGATGTCTGTTCCTGTAATATCTGAG
>JABJCF010000543.1 GCA_018665625.1 Nitrospina sp.
AACTTCCCCATGCAAAAATATAGTCATCTTCCATTAAGACTTTTGGGTTTAGTCTCGAACCCAGCTCCACTTCCCAGGATTTTTCATCCCCGGAAAAAATTGCACCTTCCTCATCGAGGTGAAAAATTGTTATATCATTATTCTTTAGCTCCTTTAGAAAGTGCAGATCAACCTCAGACCCAAAAGAATTTTTTGGGAAAAGACTTTTGAAAACGTTTTTTCCAATATAAATCCCACCCTTGAATGCAGAAGTTCCGGTATTAAAATAATCATGCTGAGCAACAATCACATTAACATTTGGACCTGCCAAACTGACCGCTAGAAATAACTTATAATCAATTTCTCTATCAATAGCTTCTATGGGAAGCAGTATATTTATCTTTTTCATATCGGTTGTGCTATTAATATTTTCGGATTAAATATAATTATTTTCATGAACCAGAAGTTTACTTCAATTAGATTTTCGTAAATGGAAGTCTTTTCTCTTATCAAAATTGCATCGCCCTTTTCTTGAAGGACTGATTCCTTTTCATCAACTCATCATAGTTTCCTTTATCGACGATTTTATCTTGATCCATAAAGAAAATAATATTGCCTTTTGAGCCGTTTTTAATGGGAAGATTATAGATCACTGGTTTTGGGGAAATTCTTTAATTGTAAAGTGGATTCTGCCATCATCCAGTCCCATTCAGTATCAATATCTAAACTTTCTCTGGGTTCATTTGCTAACAGTGGGACCATACTTTCATGATGAAACGATTTCCATTTCCTAAGGTCTTTTGAGGAAATAAGATAAAAAGCTCCATTTATCACATAAGCGGGAGGTAGGTCTTGAGATCTGAGGTTCAACCCCGGTCCCTCAATAAATTTCTTCACGCCATTGTTCTCTAACTTAAAGCACCACATTGGATGCGAGCTTGCAGGGGAGACACCGACAACCGGCCTGGCACCCTGCTCCTTAAAAAGATCGATTCCAAGATTTATTGTTCTCCGGCTTCGAAAAGGTGAAGTTGGTTGCAATAACAACAACCCATCTACCGCCCCTTTTTCTTTTTCATACCAGTCGAGCGCATGCAATGCTACTTCTGCCGAGGAAGCTTCATCCGTCGCAAGTTCCGCCGGGCGTAACCAGGGGACCTGTGCTCCAGAATTTTTAGCAATTTCTGCAATTTCAGAATCATCGGTTGAAACCAGCGTATCGCAGATTTTATCTACTCCCTTTACAACATCGATACTCCATACGATCAAAGGTTTCCCTCCCAAAATCCGAATATTCTTTTGAGGAATTCGCTTTGAACCTCCACGCGCTGTAATCAGGGCAAGAATTTTCATAATTTTAAAAACCTGCTTAGCAACCTTAACCCCACCTCTCCACTTTTTTCTGGATGAAATTGACAACCTAAAACATTTTTATTTTGAATAACAGCTGAGACAGGAATGCCTCCATAAACACAATGGGCCAAGGTAAGTTCTGGGGTCATCGGGACAGCCATAAATGAGTGGACAAAGTATACCGCTTCACCAATATCAATATCCTGCAAAAGGGTATTGCCCCAAGTATTACCATCTGGGACCTTGACCAAGTCATTCCACCCAATATGGGGTATTTTCTGCAATTGGCCATCAACTGTGTTTGCCGGAACCGGAATCACCCGTCCGGGAATTAGTCCAAGACCTGCAGTGACACCAAACTCCTCACTCTCATCAAGCAGCATTTGCATGCCCAAACATATTCCTAGCAATGGAACGTTACGACAGGCAATCTCCCGCACAACACTATCAAGGCCTTTATCACACAACCCAGACATACCGTCCGCAAACGCTCCAACTCCGGGTAAAACTACCCGTGACGCGGATAGAATGATTTGGGGGTCTGAGGTGACTTTCACATTTGCCCCGCAATGCTCTAACCCTCTACGCACGCTAAGCAAATTACCGATACCATAGTCAATAACAACAACTTCAGACGCAATCATAACTTCTTAATTCAATGCCAGCTGCTTTTGCCGTATTACGGAAGTCTTCAATTGTGGCCTTGTTATAGTGCAAGATGTTTGCTA
>JABJCF010000544.1 GCA_018665625.1 Nitrospina sp.
CACTGCCTTGATAACTGGAACATCTCCCCATAGACGTTCGAGGTCGTAATGAAGGCGGGCTTCTTTATGAAAAACATGTGCAATTAAATCTCCAAGATCAACGACTATCCAATATCCACCAGAATAACCTTCTATTCCCAATGGTTTGATTTTAGCTAGATGGCATTTTTCAAGGATGGCATCAACGATTGATTGAGCTTGAACTTTTGAGTTAGCACTACAGATCATGAAAGAATCAGTAAGGTCCGACCTGTTCCGCAGATCTAAAATGAGGATATCAAAAGCTTTTTTTTCCGATGCAGCGTCCACAGCTAATTGCTGCAAAGCATTAAAATTCTCTTTCATTCAAGCCACTTTTGGAGGGGAATCATCCCGGTAAAGTTGATGCTGCATAATATAATGATCAACGGAGGGGGGCAACAAATTTTTGGTTTCTTCTCCTTTGTTAATTCTCTGGCGAATATCTTTTGACGAGATGTCAAGAGGAGAAATTTGAAAAAAAATTACCTTAGTCCCTTTTTCAAGATTTTTAAAAACTATTTTATCTTTTTCAATAGCCGATGCATGACTATTCGTTTCGGATTCGTTTAAGGAAAGTTCCTTTTTAATAGATTCAGAAATTTCCATTTCAATGCCGGGCCGTGTGCCTACCAAAATATTGCAAAAATCAAGAAGCTGAGAGCAATCTTTCCAAGTATCGATCGACCGAAAAGCATCCCCTCCGAGTATAAGGGACATTTTCCAATCAGGATGATTTGAACTCAAATCTTTTAGGGTTTCAATAGTATAGGACACCTTGTCTACATTTATTTCTCTTTTATCTATAGAAAAATTTGGTTTTTCTTTAAGGGCCAGCGTGAGCATAGCCATCCGGTGTTCGCGGGCTACAGGCTCAAGAGCCAATTTATGGGGAGAACGGTATGCAGGAATGAACTTTACTTCTTGTAGTTCAAAAAGTTTTCGGGCCTGTTCGGCAAGATGTAAATGCCCGTTATGAACAGGGTCAAAGGTGCCCCCAATCAAACCAATATTAATAGAATCTGCCATGGCCTAAATCGTTCCATAAGATAAGACCGATCGCAAGAGGCAATAGTATTTCTTCTTTGGAATATTTAATAGTTACAAAAATTGTTAATTTTGGCTGACAATTTTTGTCAGTTATTAGGTTTTTTTCAAACAAGTGCTAGATTTACAATTCTCGTTAATTATATAACATATTACTTTTATTTGAGTTATAATGTTTTTTATTCAAGGTATAAAAAAGGCACAGGGTTTGCTTTATTTAGGGCAACGAGGATTGAAAATCACATTATCCAAAAGTAATTTTTGTTAACTTAGAACGGGAGAAGAAAATGCTATCGAGATTTAGAAAAGTAGAAGGTGAAAAGGGTTTTACCTTGATTGAATTGCTGATTGTTATAGCCATCATCGGTATTTTGGCTGCTATCGCAATTCCTCAGTTCAGCGCTTATAAAGAGCGTGCTTATAATTCAGATACCAAGGCTACTTTGCATAACTTGTTCCTTTCCTGCAAAGCATATTGGGCTGACAACGGAGCTGGTGCAGCTTGTACTACTGCCGATGTTACAACTACAACTTATGGTTTTTCAAAATCAACCAAGATAACAATTACGGACGGTACCACCACGGAAGCGGCTTTTGCTTCGACGGCGGTAAACTCTGATGCAGCAACTGTAACTTATCAGATTGATTCTTCAGGAGCGATTACTAAACAGTAATTAACGATTTTCGATTCCCTGCTCCACATTGTGTGGGGCGGGGAATTTTTTTGTCAAATCCGGGATCAGGTATTTCACTATGAATGTTTTTAATATTCGACCTGTTTTTTTTTAATTTTTATTCCGGGTGGCATATATCTTTTTACTCTAGCTCCTTCGCTTGGTTATCAGGATGCCTCGGAGTTTATAGACACTTCATTTGCTCTGGGAATCAGTCATCCCGCAGGTTTCCCCTCCTATAATTTAATTGCTAAGGCCATCACTTTTTTTCCGCTTGGGTCTATAGCGTTTCGAGTCAATTTCTTTTCCGCATTATTGGCATGTATGACGCTGGTTGTTCTCTATTTGTCTACGACTAAAATTATTGAACTATGTTTTCCAGAAAGTAGTTCTGAATCACGAGAAGTTCCTTCTTTATTCCCCCCGGCGTTATTGGCATTTAGTTTTCCCTTTTGGTCGAGTTCTCTGGTTGCAGAGGTTTATACTCTGCATGCCTTTTTTACGGTTCTGATTATTTATTTTCTTTTATTGTGGAAGACAAATAATGACAGCCGATTTCTTTTCCTAGCCGCCCTATGTTTTGGTTTGAGCTCAGGGAATCATGCAACCGTGGCATTTTATTTGCCGGCTATTTTGGTTTTGTTTTTGGCCTGGGGAAAGAGAAATAAATTTAGAAACCTGGGCATTTCTTCGCTAATTTTTTTGTTGGGATTTTCCGTCTACCTCTATTTGCCGATTCGTTCCATGGCAGAACCTATAATTGATTGGGGTAACCCGGAGACGCTACAGAACTTTTTTGATCAGGTGACCGATCGTCGTCACTCCGAGTTGCATTTTTCAAAAATAAATGAGGTGGCGGAAGAAGGTAGCTCTATAAAGGTTCAACCTATTTTGGATAAAATCACTTCGTCAGCTTCAGCGACTGGATATGTTTTTTATAGGTTGATTGATGATCTTGCGCGCCAATTTACCTGGGTGATGGTAATTGGTTTTATGGGAGGAGCAATTTTATGTGCCAGAAAAAACCGCCCTCTATTTATTTTCCTTTTTCTAATTGCCGCTGTGAATGCCTCCTTTTTTGTGGGTTGGAGAGAAGAAAGTTATTTTCCATCCTACATTGTTGCCTGTTTATGGACAGCGTTATTTTTTTATTGGTTGTTATTTGAAAAACTTTGCGTTCCATCTAAAGAAAACCCCAGTCAGGAGAAAACCCGACAATTAAATAAGACAATGCGGTTCAGCGTTTGTGCAATATCTGGGGCTTGTATTTTCTGGTTGCTGATATCCAATTTTGTGAAGGTGGATCGATCGGATAATTATTTTGCAGAGGCTTATTTAAAAAAAGCCATATTGTCTCTGGATGATGAAAGTATTTATGTTACCGAAATTTCCTGGTTTTACATGGCCTACTATATGGATGTAATGCGATTGCGTGATGATGTGTCGTTAGTTAAGGCTGCCGATTTTCTTGAAGATGATCCCTCCTCTTATCTGACTCCAAAACGCTATCCAGATTTATCTTTGCCGAACCCGGAGAAACACACTTTCGGTTCAACAGAACTGGCATTCGAATATATGATGGAATTTTTAAGACAGAATGCTAAAGATCGCCCAGTGGTCATTGAACAAAATTGGCTTTTGTTTAAGGAGTTTCCACTTGCCGAGGAACTCTTGCCGCATAAAAATTTATTGCTCAAGTTTCCTTCATACAATAATAAATCAACGGCGGATTCACTGGATGGCTTTAACGAGTTCAAAAGCTGGATCGAGGAGGAACTCAAAAAACCGGGTTTGCAGTATGAGTCGAAATGGATTAATAAATTAATATTTTATCTGCCTTCTTTTGCTAATCACTTCCATGCAACAAAGAGGTATCAAGAAGAGCGAGAGGTTTTAAAGGTCTTATATGATTTTCTAGGTTTGCAGGGGCCAGGCTGGCATTTGCAAATGGTTGATAACCTGATTCTTGATGGAAAGAAAAATGAAGGAAGACGGCAGTGGGAAAAAATGAGAAAATACTTCCCGGACAGTTTTCAAACATTTTTGGCAACAGGCCTGGTACAAAAAAGTGAAAAGGATTACCAGGGAGCAATTGATTCTTTTAGCATGGCATCAAATATTAAACCGGATGCCTTTCGTCCTATTTTTGAAAAAAGTATTGTAATGCTGGTAGCCGGAAAAAGAGAACAAGCCGTTGCCAATTTGAAAGTTGCCGAGAAAAAAATAGAATCGCTAAAAGATCTCAAAAAAATTAGAAACATCCAACAATTTTTAGAGGCGGCAAGTTAAATGTTTAAAGATAAAGTAATTTCCATCGTCGTTCCTGCTCATAACGAGCAGAAACTAATCCAAAAAGTTTTACAGTCTATTCCACATTGGGTAGATCATATTTTTGTGATTAATGATGGCAGTTCAGATGCAACCTCTGAAAAAGTTCGTGAGAGAATGGAAAGTGATTCACGCATCCAGTTGATTTGCCATAAAGAGAACCGTGGAGTGGGGGCAGCGATTTGTTCGGGATATAAAACAAGTTTGGAAAATGAAGTTGATATCGCTGTTGTAATGGCGGGTGATGCGCAAATGGACCCGGAAAATCTGGAAAGCCTCATCCTGCCGGTTGCGGAAGAAGGGGTAGATTATACCAAGGG
>JABJCF010000615.1 GCA_018665625.1 Nitrospina sp.
AAGGTGTCCCGGCAAATCGTCGTAGTCGATTTATAGGTTTTCATAAATGAAATACAGGGAGGGCATTCGTGAAAATGCTCTTCTAGAGAATCCGTCGTTTCTTGATCCAGGGAGCCTTCGATATAATCGTAGAGCAGGTCAAGACACTCTTTGCAGCAAATCATTTTTCCACCTTCCGGGATGAAAATTCTTCAAAATAGCTTGAAAGTTTTTTTCTCAAAAACAATCTCGCGCGATGCAATCTCGACTTCACCGCTGGAACGGTTAAATCGAGAATTTCACCTGCTTTTTCAGTAGAGAGCCCTTCAACATCCCGCAATAGGAAAACCACTTTTTCCTTTTCAGGGAGAAGGTCGATAGCCTTGTTTATGACATCGCTGGTTTCATTGGTAAACAATAAGGATTCAGTATTTTCCGACCAGTCCTGAATCTTTTCTTGCTGAAATCCCGCTCCATTAAACGAGGGCATCAGTTCATCTATAGATACATTCGGTTCCTTCTTTTTGCTCCGCAGCTTCATGTAGCTGGCGTTTAGCGTGATTCGGTAAACCCAGCTTGAAAAAGCAGACTTGCCCTGAAATGTATGAATCTTGCGGAAGAGAGTCAGAAGAACTTCCTGTGTCACATCCTGCGCATCCATTTGGTTGCGGGTCAAATTGAAACTGAGGCCATATATCTTTTTTTGATAGATCTCAGCTATTTTGTCATAGGCCTCAAGATCGCCACCTTGAAACTCCCGCACCAGAGCTTCTTCTAATTTTTTATCTTCTTTGGGCTGGGTAAAGGACATAAAAATTGATTCGAAATAAAGAGATGTCTCTTTTTACCAGGAAATCGTGCTGTTCCACCCATCTGATAAAATAAGATGCGCCGAACAGCAAAGCGATTCAATTGGAATGTGTTACCGGTATTTTTCTTGAGAAAAAGAGCCGGGCAAACAGAAGCGGGTTATTTTGCTTCCGGTTCCGTGGAAGATGCAATAGGGTTTTCGTCAGGGCTGGCATCCTCAGCAGAATCACCTTCAGCAGTAGCGCCTTCACCCTCTGTAACTGCTGCTGTGGCGGAGTCTTCGCCTTCCGGCAACTCTTCATTTTCTGCATCCTTCATAGATTTCTTGAAGTTTCTGATGCTGTTTCCAAAAGCGCTACCAATTTCAGGCAACTTACCTGCTCCAAATATGATCATGATAATGACCAAAATGATCATCAATTCTGGAAAACCAATTCCCATCATAGCGAAAATCCCTTTATTTATTTGAGAAAAGGCCGATTATAACACTAAACCTTATTCATGCAAACCCCAATAATTGCATGGAAAACGCAACATATTATGATACAATTTCGCTTTTAAAGTAGAAATTCATTTTAAATTAGAGATTAGGATACAATTAGTTATGAGATTTTTGCTTGCTACAGTCACCGCTCTTTTTCTAGCGTTCTCAACCCACGTTACCGTTGCCGATGCCGATACTTTCTCTGAACGCTTTGAGAAGGGTTCATCCGATTTTGGCGGCCAATTTGGTTGGGGTTATACCTTTGATCTGCCTCCGGGAAGAGATCGAATTAATATAGGTACACTTTTTATCTTCCCCAATTGGCAACACAATATAACCGGTATGATCGGGGAGTCCTGGTACCGTGGTGCATTGTTTTACCACGCTGAAGCAGGTGTTGCTGTTGCTGCAGATCGGGGTGGAAACACGCTTTGGGGGTTTTCTCCTCTCATGGCTCAATACAAGTTCCTCAGTCCAGATAGAAAATGGGCTCCAAATATACTTGCAGGCGCAGGTTTCTCATACGGTGACTGGAATGATTTAGCGACACGCGAGATTGCAACGGCATTCGAATTTTTGCTGCATGTCGGGGCGGGTGTCGAGTTTTATAATCAAACAAGTGCCTGGTCTTTAAACTATCGTTTGTGGCATGTCTCCAATTCAGGAATCGAATTCCCAAATATTGGCCTCAACGCACATATTTTCACTGTTGGCATGCGCTTCTAGCGGCGCACCGCCGCCCACTAGCGTGGGTGGCAATCAACCAAGACTAATCAAAATTTCCCCCTTATTTCAGGAAGGAATGGATGGTTTACATCTAATTCTTTCTCGACAACATTTCCTCAAGGTGTAACCTTGTCACTCCTGGGTAAATTATTTCAATTCATAGAGCGGCTGGTATTCAGGCATTCCCTTTTAGTCGTTGTCGTTTCCCTAATCCTGGCGGGCGCATCTATTTGGGTTACTGGTGAGAAGTTGACATTCAAAACCGGTCGCGGCGATCTTGTTGCCAAAGGTTTGCCCTACGTCAAACTCTATAAAGACTACCGCAAACATTTTAAAGACCTCGAAGGCATGGTTATCGTCGCCGAAGGCGGAACGCCATCGCGCATGGCTGAGCTTTCCGAGACCCTCGCGGCAAAACTGAAAAGTCACCCCGATCTATTCTCGCAAGTCATCTATAAATTCGATACCAGTTACTTCCGCTCACGCTTTCTGCTCTACCTCGAACCGGAAGATTTAAAAAGCCTGCAGGAAAAACTCGAAGAGCATCAGGACTTCATAGAATCCGTCAACGGTTCACCCGGACTCAACCCCCTGCTCAACCAGATCAATACAGAAATCAGTTCCGGCATGGTCGATTCGTTGATGACCGATTTTCTCGGCGAAGACGATGACGATGAAGAAAAGAAAAACGACGAGAACGATTTGAATTTGTTGATACGCATTCTCGAAGAAATGAACCGCTCTCTGAAAAAAGATTATCGTTACCAGTCGCCCTGGCAATCTCTGTTCAACTCATCCGGTGAAGAATCTCTGCGTGAAAAAGGTTATCTCGTTTCTAAAAACGAAAAGCTGCTTTTCATACTCGCCGTCCCCAACGAAGATGAAACCAGTTTTACAGGATATAAAGACTCGGTCTACTCGGCGCGTGACCTGATCGCTGAAGTGAAAAAAGATTTTCCTGGTATAGAAGTCGGGCTCACTGGTGAAGACGTTATCTCCACCGACGAAATGATCACCACACAAAAAGATGTCGAGCTGGCATCGAAGATCGCACTCAGTGGAGTTGCTCTGCTGTTCATCATCGCGTTTAAAGGCATCGTCAAACCGCTACTCGCCGTGTTCAGTCTGTTAGTCGCAATTGCATGGTCGTTGGGCTTCACTTCAATAACCGTAGGTCACCTGAATATACTGTCGGTGGTGTTTACTACGATTTTGATTGGACTCGGCATCGATTTTGGAATTCATATTCTCGGACGTTATAAAGAAGAACGTCAATCAGGAAACGACATACTGCCCGCGCTACAAAAAACTTTGCAGGGAACAGGGCAAGGAAATTTTTCGGGAGCCATCACCACAGCAATGGCATTCGGTGCCATGGTGTTGACCGACTTTATTGGGATCGTAGAACTGGGGTGGATAGCCGGGTGGGGTATTCTTTTCTGCATGATAGCTATGATCTTGTTGCTGCCATCACTGGTGACACTCGAAGAGAAATGGCGAAAACCCAATTACTCCAAGACAACTGAAAAACCAGTCACCGCAAGCATCAGTTGGCTCGACCGGTTTTTTAATCACTACAAACTCATCATTATTGTTTGCAGCGTTTTGGTTTTGGTCGCTTCGCTTTCGCTGCGCAAAAACTTTTTTGACTACAATTTGCTGAACCTGCAGGCCAAAGGAACCGAAGCCGTAAAATATGAAATGCGTATCCTCGAAAACGCCGGTCGTTCTGCATGGTCTGCGGCCTTTCTCGCCGACTCGCTCGAAGAAGTCCGGGAAAAAGCAGCCAAACTGAAAACCCTGCCGACGATAGAAAATGTCGAGAGCATCGCGGCGATGATTCCCGAAAACCAAAAAGAAAATGCCGAGTACGTTAAAGAAAACCTCGCACCCATGCTGCGCGAACTTTATGTTGAAGAAGAAGACGAACCGTTCTCACTCAAAGCACTGAACAAAACATTAAAACGCATCCGCTTTAAATTGCAGGGCAGAGAAGGCAAAGAAGATAAAGTCGCGCAAGCCGCTCGGCTTGTTGATCAGTTTCTTGGAAGAAGTGAAGCGATCGAACAGGAGGCAGCAGAGAAAGAACTCGCAGAGTTCTCGGAGGAATTGTTTGTCGATTATCGCGGACTGATGACCGAGTTAAAAGAGAATGCCGAACCCAAGTTCGTAGAGATTGCCAGCATCCCAAAAAGTTTGAGAGAAAGATATATTTCAGCCCAGGGCAAATATCTAATTACAGTTTTCCCCAGTGTTGATATATGGAATCTGGAAAAACGTAATGAGTACTTAAAAGATTTGCGCTCGGTAGACCCAAACGTCACTGGCAGCGCCGTGCATATGTTCAACTCCACACGGTTGATGACCGAAGGCTATATCAACGGCGGCATCTACGCTATGACGGCGATCGTCATTTACGTTTTTGCCGTCTTTAGAAACCTGCGCACCGTTTGCTTCATTTTGCTACCTGTTCTGGTGGGGTCCGTTTGGACGTTGGGGATTATGGATTTGTTCGGACTCAAGCTCAACATGGCGAACCTCGTTATCCTGCCATTAATTTTGGGGATAGGGGTGGTGAACGGAATCCATATCACTCATCGTTATCGCGAAGAGAAAGATAAAAATGCCGTTGTTCTCGGTAAAAGCACCGGGCAGGCCGTGGTGTTAAGCTCACTCACCACCATGATCGGTTTCGGCAGCATGATGGTCGCCGACCATTACGGCGTTTTCAGCCTTGGCCTCGTTCTGACTCTGGGTGTCTTTTGTTGCCTGGTGGCAAGTGTCACCTTCCTTCCCGCTTTACTAAAACTCAGTGCCACAAGAGGCTGGAAAGTCTAACCCGCGTGCCGTTCGTAATACTTTACCTTGGCATAGGTACCCCAAAGGGGTAGCAGGGGTTGCCGTCATTGCGAGGAATGAATAGTGACGAAGCAATCCAGAGGTTGCCCGGGTATTTAAAGCTTGTAACTCTCGATATCCACTTCCAAAACTCTTACGCCCGCATTATATTCGTCGCTAGACTTTTTCTCTTTCAATGGAAGTTTTCTGGATTTTCTTGCGGATTTTTTTGCAGATTTTTTGCCGGAGCCAGATTGAATCAATTCTTTCAATTGATCGGCATCCAACTCGTCAAACGATGGAACTTTCATTATTCTCTCCCCAAAGAATAAAAATTAATTTCTCCCATTCAATATCTCAAATTAATATTTCAATTTTTTCTCGGCTTTGTTTCAATTTCATCACAATACATTGTTAAACCGCATTATAGAGTAGCTTGATTTTCCTGATGGGGATTATCGGTAATGTTAGAATAAAAAATTCCTTAAGGTTTGACCTTTACGCCTTCTAAAAGGTTAGCGCAACCCACCGAAGGTGGTTTGACATTTAATCCTTCACCCTATATTGTCATTTTGGTTTGCCAAATTTTTTACAGTTTCGAAAACAAGTTTAAGGAGAGTCCAATGCGCTGGAAAATAAAATTCATCACCCTGATTTTTTTGTGTGTTCTTCCTTTTTCCGCGCATGCGTCGAAGGCAGATGAATATTTAGAGTTCTTTAAAAAATATGAATTGCTGGGCGACACTTTTGATCTTGCAGTGGCTGACATGTATTCCGATGAAGCCAATGTGACGGTGTTGAATATTTTGAAGGGAGTCGAATCGACCTCCAGGATGAAGGGGAAAAAAGTTAAAGAGATGATCCATGAGCAGATGGAGCTCGTCAAGAAGGCAGACTCTACAAGTGACTACAGCAATATCTCGGTAGAAGTTGAAGGCAACAGGGCGACCATAAAAGCAACACGCTACTCTACGTTCAAATGTTTCACCGATAATAAATATTTTATGGTCGTTGAAAAGCAGACCGATGGACTTTTGCAGATCGTTGAAGAATTCATAGAAGAACCTATCGAAACCAGTTGTAAGCAAATGAGTGAAAAGCAGTTGGCTGTTATGCTTGAGAGCTTGGTTTTAGAGGCCAATAATAATTTCCCGGTGATGCTCGATTCAGAAACGAGACTGGAACAACTTTCTTCCGAAGGCAAAACCATCAGCTACCACTACACCATGGTCAATTTTATGTCCAGCATGCTCAATGAAGAAAAGTTTATGGCAGCCATGGTCCCCAATTTAATAAAACAAATGTGCAGCAACTCTACTTTGCGAACTTATATGGATATGGGGGCCCACTTTGAACATGTCTACAGAGGCAAAGACAATATGGAAGTTGCGACAATTCCCGTCGTTAAAACCGATTGCAAGCCGACCGACTACGGCATGTAGCTACTAGGCGTAGGGCCAGTTTTTTATAGATACAGTCAAGCAGCGACTTCGTGATATCCACTTCCGAAAAATTTGTGCCCTGCAAGGGTAGTATCCCTTCATTTGTATTCATGCCCCGAAGGGGTGCTCACGCCCGCGGGTAGTGTTGAAGGAGCCTCTGATGGGCAGGATAAAAACAAAAGGAGGAAGACATGCACACCAAACACCTCTTACTCGCTTCTCTGTTGTTCTTTTCCAGTTTCGTTTCAGCCCAAGAACCCGAAGTCAAAAAAGATTATTGGGGTAATGGAAATTTAAAAAGTGAAAAGCATTACCAAAGTGGAAAATTAGAGGGCCCCCTCACCCGTTGGTATAAAACCGGACAGAAAAAAAGTGAATATCATCACAAAGCCGGGAAGAAAGATGGCCCCTGGACGAAGTGGTATAAAAGCGGCAATAAAAAGTCCGAGGGCCATTATAAAGAAGGCGAAATAGATGGCCTTATGGTTTGGTGGTATGAAAACGGAGAGAAAAAATGGCAGGGCGTTTTTGTGGATGGAAAAAAACAATAGCGGTTTTCTCTCTGCCCTCCTGAGTGGGCTCACGCCCGCAGGTAGTTTTTCAACCCCCTCCTCTAGCTGATTGTTTTTTAAGTGCTCTTTCCTTATTAGTAGCGAAAACCCAAATCAGGCCCCATCTTAAAGACTAGTTTCCCTCCACTCTTAAAGGAGCATTAGACTTCTTATGAAACATAAAACACATAGCTTCGCAAAAGATCAGGAAAAGTTCGCAGAAACCATAGCAGAATATATGACCTCGCCGGTGCAAAGCGTTACCAGCGATACGACGATCTTTGAAGTGACTCAATTGATGGTAGAAAAAAATATCGGTTCGGTGCTGGTTAAAGAAGGGACGGAGTTTATCGGCATCATCACCGAAAGAGATTTAACACGAAAAGTAATCGGTCAGGGGTTGGATGCTAAAACCACACCCGTAACCGTGACCATGAGCAGTCCCTTAATCACATTAGATGGCAACGAGCCGGTGACCGAAGCCAACCAGTTCATGGCTTCACATAAAATCCGCCACCTGGCCGTGACCGTAGAAGGAAAAATCGAAGGAATGATTTCCGTCAAAGACCTGGTCGCGTTCTATTCGAATCCTAGATTAAGGCATTAGTTCCATATTTTCGTGATATTTTTCCTTAGCTTTCGTGCCCCTGTGGTATCTCTTCATTTGTATTCATGCCCCGAAGGGGTAGCAGGGGTATTACTCCAACCCACGTCTACGCCATTAACCACTAGGCGTGGGGCCAGTGTTAACCTCCCCCCTTATCATGGGGGGCTTTATCTGTGCTTATCTGTGTCCATCTGTGGTTAATAACTGCGGGATTTTAAAACTCTACAAATTTTCGAAAGCGTGTAGTTCTGTGGGTAAGATGTTGAAGTGGTCTGCCATTGCGGCGATGTCGACCGTCTTTTTGATGGCCCTCTTCTTAAAGGGTTTTCTGGGTTATAATTCCTAACTTGGTGATGTCAATCACCTTCCCGGAATTTGACAGGAGCGACTTTTAAAATGATTCGTTTGATGGTGTCGGCAGTCTTGATATCTGTATTTTTGTTGGGGAGCCCAACCCCGTCCTTTGCGAAAATTTACAAATACAAAGATGAAAATGGTAAGTCGCATTACACCGACGATCCGTTGATGATTCCTGAAAAATATAGAGACGAGGAAGAACCTGCAAACCCGGTTAAAAAACCTGTGGTTAAAGAAAAGACGGCCCCGCCTGCTGATAAACCTCCGCTGACTTATAAGATCGATGTGCAGGAAAAGGTCGCCGATTTGGAAGGGGTCTGGAGTGGTTGGGGCGGTGTGAGGCTGGAAAAAGACGGCAGCGAATATACCGGCACTTATAAAGACACTTTTGGAACTGATGTGGGAAAACTCTTGCTGGAAGTCAATGATGACCTGGACCGGGAATATTCGGGTGAGTGGTGGGAAGGGACGGCGCGGATCGGTGAATTAAAGTATAAGGTTCATGATAAAGGCAAAACCATTCGGGGAACCTGGTGCGCTTTGGAAGCCAGCACGGTTAATCCGGGAAAACCCTCCTGCGATGATCCCAGTTCGTTTACCTGGACAAAAATAAAATAGTATCTGGCGATAATTAGAGCTTATACGTTTTCGAAAGCTTGTAGTTCGGTGGGGAAGATGTTGAAGTGGTCTGCCATCCCTGCGATGTCGATCACTTCTTTGACTTGCGGTTGCAGTTCGCAGAACAAAAGTTTCAGGTGGAACCCGTCCATTATTTGCGATAGGTGAACGAAGCTGGTCAGTGCGCTGCTATTGATATATTCCACATCCCTGCAATTTAAAATAAACGGGGTGAAGTTTGCTTCGAGATAACCTTCCATAATGGTGTTGAACTCCGTGGAGGTTTCCATATCCAACCGGCCCTGGATAGTCACTACAAAAGCATCGTTTTTCATTTCTCCCGTTACCTGCATTGCACTCTCCTGAAGTTAGAAACTGATGACATTTATTATAAGATAAAGAGCCGGATCTGTGGATAATTTTGCTTTTGATCCTTCAATTTTATTTGGAGAGACGGACCTGTAAACTCCCCCTCATCCTAGCCTTCTCCCTCCAGGGGAGAAGGTATAGCTACGATCCCTTAATAGGCTCAACTCCTGATAGTTGCCTCAAGCAGTAGCGGGTGGTAGAATTGGCAGGCCTGCCTGATTTCGAATACCTATTCAAATTGGTGGACCGTTGGTTGGTGAACCATTGGAATCCCTCGAAGGGGATTTTGCATCTAAATCATAATAAACACAGTAATTACGCAATTTTTAAGAAAATTTTTAACGAAAGGCTGCAAGGCAGCGTATGGCGATTCAAATTACAAAAATGAGTGGCAGCGGCAACGATTTTGTTGTTATCGATAACCGTGTGCCGGTGATGGACGATTCGGATAAAGTCGATTTCGTCAAGCGGGTTTGTGACCGAAAAATGTCTGTCGGTGCCGATGGCGTTATCTTTGTCGAAAACTCTGACAAGGCCGACATCAAATGGGATTTTTATAATGACGACGGTTCTTCCGCAGAGATGTGCGGCAACGGCGGTCGTTGTGTGGCGCGTTATGCGGTTGAAAAAGGGATTGCCCCCAAGGAGCTGACTCTTGAAACAATCGCCGGGATCATTGCCGCGAAAGTCGATGGCAGCAATGTGCGGGTCAAGCTCACTTCTCCTGAAAATTTAAAGCAGGACATTGCTGCAGAGCTGAATGGATCGCAGTATCAGATCGACAGTCTAAACACGGGTGTGCCGCACGCGATTATTTATTCTGACAATATTGAAAACGTGAATGTGAAAGAAGTGGGCAATGGAATCCGTTTCCACGAAGTGTTTGCTCCATCAGGAACCAATGTGAATTTTGTTGAGAAGGTTGGCGACCACGATTTAAAAATCCGCACTTACGAGCGCGGGGTGGAAGATGAGACTCTAGCTTGTGGCACGGGAACGGTGGCTGCTGCGTTGCTTTCTTCTTACAAAAATATGGTCAAACCTCCTGTTAATGTGGAAACACGTGGCGGCGAGATATTGAAAGTGGATTTCGAGGCCCCTAACGGGGCGGGGTTGGTGGTCGATGTCTTTCTCGAAGGACAGACTCGCATTTCTTTTGAAGGAACGCTTGGCGAATATTAATAACCTGCACGGTTTAAAGAAAATATTATGTTTGAAGGATCATTTGTTGCGATAGTCACTCCGTTTAAAAACGGCAAGGTAGATGCGCCCGCTCTTAAAGCGCTGATCGAGTTTCACATTGAAAATGGAACCAACGGCATTGTTCCCTGTGGTACCACAGGCGAGTCGGCAACGTTGGACCATCGCGAACACGAGGAGGTCATTCGCATAGCGGTGAATACTTGTGAAGGGCGGATTCCGGTACTTGCCGGAACGGGATCAAACGCCACTCATGAAGCCATCGAGTTGACATTGAGTGCGCAGCAGTTGGGTGCCGATGGCGCTCTGCTGATCACGCCTTATTACAACAAGCCGACACAGGAAGGTCTTTATCAGCATTTTGCGGCGGTTGCAAAAGCAACCAAACTGCCTGTCGTTCTTTATAACGTACCGAGTCGAACTTCGATCAATATGTTACCGGCAACGGTGGCGCGACTTTCTAAAATTGAAAATATTGTGGGCATCAAAGAAGCTTCGGGCAATCTGGTTCAGGTCAGCGAGATCATTGCTTCATGCGGACCCGATTTTAAAGTCATCTCCGGAGAAGATGCGCTCACCTGGCCGATTTTGGCATTGGGGGGTAAAGGCGTGATATCGGTCACGGCCAATCTGGTTCCCGACAAGTTCGCCAAACTTTGCAAGGCGGCATCGGAGGGGGATGTGGAAACCGCACGCAAGGTGCATTACGAATTGATGAAACTCAATGACATTATGTTTATTGAGACGAATCCCATTCCTGTCAAAGCTGCGTTGGCTATTATGGGTCGTATCGATAATGAGTTCCGCGCGCCGCTTTGTCCGCCTTCTGACGAAAGTCTGGCAGCATTGAAATCTGTTCTTAAAGAATACGCGCTCGCCCCTTAGCAGGGGAGGCTTAAATAAGTCGTCATTGCGAAGAGCCGAAGGGGATGAAGCAATCCATAAAGTCTGGATCGCCGCGTTCCCGTTGTTCTCTCGCGAAGACGGGATCATACTTTTTTAAAGAAATAAGTGTAATTAAGGAGCAATAACGTTGACGAAAATTTTAGTAATAGGAATAGCCGGGCGCATGGGAAAAACCATTGCCGAGTGTATTAACGACACGGAAGGTGTCGAATTGGGTGGCGGAACCGAACGTGCGGGCAGCGATCTCATAGGTCAGGATGCTGGCGAAGTGACAGGCATTGGCAATAAAGGGGTTGCCGTTTCGGATGATCTGGCTAAGGCTCTCGATGGTTGTGATGCGGTGATTGATTTTACAACACCGGAGTCGAGCATGGTTACATTACGCACGGCTGCGGAAAAAGGAAAATCGGTTGTGGTTGGCACTACAGGATTCTCCCCAGAGCAGAAAAAAGAAATTGATGAGATTGCTAAAAAAATTCCTTTAATCGTTGCACCCAATATGAGTATTGGTGTGAATGTATTATTCAAACTGGTAGCGGATGCGGCACGTGTTTTAGGTGACGATTATGATGTAGAAATTGTCGAGGCTCATCACAAGTTTAAGAAAGACGCTCCCAGCGGCACCGCCGTGCGTATCTCTGAAATCGTTGCCGATTCGTTGAAACGTGATCTTGATGAGGTTGGTGTGTATGGCAGAAAAGGCATCACCGAACGTACCGCGAAGGAAATTGGTGTTCATACGGTACGTGCTGGAGATATAATTGGAGAGCACCGTGTGCTGTTCGGCGGTATGGGTGAAAACTTTGAGATTTTTCACCGGGCACAGAGCCGACAAACTTTTGCGCGCGGTTCCATTCGTGCAGCACAATGGATTCTTAAGCAGTCCAACGGTATCTATGATATGCAGGATGTTCTGGGTTTAAGATAATGGGATAAAGTCATGAGCAATGACAACAAAAAGCCAGATGTTGAAGAAGAAAAAAGCGCAGCTTTTAATTTTGTTCGCCGCGATTTTTTAAAGCTCATTTCCTTTGCTGGTCTTTCCTCTCTACTACCCGGTCGTGCTTCTGCCAAAGACGACTTCCGTAACGATAAAAACATTCCCAAACAATACATACAGAATCGCGACACCCCCGGTTTCCATATTCGCAGTGCGAATCCATTTATGGGAGTCGATATGGGAAGCTGGGGACTCGCCGTTGGCGGGATGGTGAAGAAGCCGATCGGACTCGGGTACGAAGATTTATTTGGGTTCAAAATGGTGTCGCAGGTTTCCCGTCTCAAGTGTGTCGAATGCTGGTCGGCAAAAGCGGAATGGGAGGGATTCGAATTTTCCGAGTTGATTAAAAAGGTGCAGCCCGATCCTGCTGCGAAATATGTTTACATCCAGTCCGCCGATTCCTATTACGAAAGTTTTGCTGTTGAAGAGTTGCTGCGTCCGCGTGTGTTATTTGTTCTTCGTATGAATGGGAAATCTTTAAGCAAAGACCACGGTTACCCGTTGCGGTTGATTGCGCCATTTAAGTACGGCTATAAAAATATAAAATACATCACCAGCATCAAGTTTCTCGATACCCGTAAAAGAAATTACTGGTCAAACAGCGGTCCCTATTCCGTCGATGGAACGATTCAGCCGGGTATTGATCATCCTCTCGACTTTAACAAGAAACCTCTACCGATCAACGGCGGTGAAGTTTTCCATTTCTTCGACCGCTAGGCGCGGGGCCCATGTTGGGCTGACTGCGGGGCTTTATAGGGCGTACCCGCCAAGCTAATAGATATCGTGAAACCTTTTATTCTATTCATTCTTTCCTTTTTTCTTTTTGCCTGCGACTCTCGTGAAGTAGTGCAAATTAAAGTCGATATTCCTGCAGGAGTTCAGGTTCCTGAAGAGATGGTTTATATCCCCGCCGGGGATTTTATTATGGGTCATGAAGAAGAGCCTCGAACCCAATTGGGAAAAACCATATCATCGAAGGCTTACCTCATCGATCGTTTTGAAGTGAGTCGCGAGCGATACAAAAATTTTCAGCCGCAGTATACTTTTTCTCCCAAGTCGGCACTTTATCCTGTCACACATGTTTCTTATGCTGAGGCCTTAGATTATTGCAAGGCGCACGATAAGCGATTGCCAACGGAAGTCGAATGGGAGAAAGCTGCGCGGGGTACGGATGGAAGAAAATGGCCGTGGAGAATTTTTGTCGCTCATCCCAATAATGGTTTTTCAGGTTTTATGTCGGAACCGGTGGATAAAAGAAAGGAATGGATCAGCCCCTATGGAGTTTACGGGATGGGCCATAACGTCTGGGAATGGATAGGGGAGGACTATACTTATGCAGAACAACCGGATAGCGAGAGCGGAAAATTTAAAGTTATACGGGGTGGATTGCTGCAGACTCACATCACGATAAAGTTTTCACCTGCATGGTTTAGAAATTGGATGGAGCCGGAAACCAAATTAAATTTTATTGGTATTCGTTGCGCGAAAGATGTGAGTTGAAAAATTAAGGAAGGAAGAAACTAAAAGTCGCCTCTAAGGTGGCTGGTGATTTCTTTAGCTGCGCGTTGAAACAATTTTTCTTCAGTCCCACCTGTAGGTCCACCTCCAACCCAGGATTTCACTTCCCAGGCTCCCACCATATCGCGGCCATCAAAAAGTGCGACTTTGACTCTTAATGTGGCTCGGGCTGATTCAGCGAATCCCATTGTTGCAATCCGAGCAATACGATTGCCACTATCGAAATCGAGAATTTTAAATTTCAGGCGGTAGCGAGCACTTTCCCCTGAAAGAGCATAACTGGTGTCTGCCATAGCATCTTCAAGAGCGCCTTGCAGTTGTGAACCGGCATCCTGTAAATCAAAATTCCGGGAGGTCATATCGACAAGCACGAGGGTGTTCTCAGAATTCGCGTATCGTTTTTTAGTGACCGAACCCACTCCCGAACAAGCAGGTAGAAGCAGCAAAGAGAGTATTAAAATTTTAGATATTAGTTTCATATTCTTCCTTATTGTATCAAATCTCGTGTCTTTTTTACAACAGGCTATCAATGATGGTAGTGGGCTATCGTAAAAGGCCTAAAAATCTCTTTTGCTATTACGGGAATAGACCTATTACTAACGGGCGTTGCCCGTGAACCAGTGGAGAACGCTTTCCTCAATTTTACTGAACCAGATTTGTACTTCGATGGGGATGAGGCTGTTGACATAAGTCATGTACCCCGTGGCAAGAACGATTCCTAAAACGATTAGCAAAATTCCGCTGAACAGATTTGTGGTGTGGAGAAAAATGGTTTTCCCGGCGATGTTAACATCCCAGCCTTTTCCCCGCAGGAGTGTCCAGAACCTTCCGTCTTTGGGAAGGTTACCGCACAAGGTGGCTACCAGGATCAACGGTAGGCCGAGACCCACCGCATAAAAGAATAAGAGGTTCATTCCTTGCAGTACGGTTTTTTCAGAGGCCGCCAGCATAAGAATGCTTGAGAGAATGGGGCCGACACATGGGGTCCAACCGAGTGCGAAGGTGGCACCGAACAGGAAGAATCCGATAAAGGTGGAGGCGGGTTTTCCTTGGAAACTGGCTCCTGAGAATCCTTTGCCAAACAAAGTCATGACGCCGAAGATAGCAACGACCCCGCCGCCGATTTGCGAAATCTGAAACATATAGTCGCGCAGCAATTGTCCCAGCACGCTGGCTGATGCTCCCATTGCGACGAACAGACTGGCAAGCCCAAAAAAGAAAGCCAGAGACATCATGCCCATGCGTGCCCGGTCGGTTTGAGCGGTAACAGCAAAGTAAGCGGGCAGGATGGGTAAAGTGCAGGGGGATAAAAAACTAAAGACGCCAGCGATAAATGCCAGTAGCGTTAAAACCAAAATTCCCGATTGGGGAAGATTTGATTTAGGTGCGAACGGATTAAATGATGCTTTCCCTTCGGATGCTGCCTTAGGTGATGAAGGTTTTTCAACAGGATTGGTTTTAGTTGAAGGGATTGATGTTTTGGGTTCGCTGGATAAAGACAACCCTGCTTTTGCCGGAGCCGGTTTGTTTTCGCTTGTGCAGCGAAATCCAACATCGGGTCCGGGTTCGTCTGGATTTGCAAATTGTCTGTAACCGCTACGGGCAAACATCTTAATGGCGTTTGCATAGAGTGCGCCCGGAAAATGACCGATATCACTTGCGGAGTGACCTCGTATTATTTTGTACCCTGAATCGTAGTAATCGTTTTTATGGGTGCTGCCTTTATAGGGTTTGTAATCGTCTTCCACCCATTCCCATACATTTCCTACCAGATCGTGCACCCCTTCATTGCTGATGGATTTAGGAAAGCTACCAACGGCCACGGGTTTGTTCTTGCTCCCCGCACGGTCTGAAAGATTTGCCATGCCAGACTGATATTCGTTTCCCCAGGGATATTCTTTTCCATCGGTTCCTTTTGCTGCGCGTTCCCATTGTTTTTCGGAGGGCAGTTTTTTTTCTGCCCATTGGCAGAAGTTTGCGGCATCAAACCAGGTCACCCATGTTACGGGGTGTTTATTCTTTCCTGCTGCAAAGTTATTATCTTTCCAATCACCGGGAGGGACGGCGCCCAAGTCATCAACATATTTTTTATAACGTTCATTGGTAACTTCAAATTGGTCTATATAAAATCCTTTAAGGAAAATTTTTTGTTTGGGTGTTTCATCTGCATACCAGGGTTTGGGAATGCCGAGGGAAAGAGCTTCAGCAGTTTCGTCTTTTTTGTTGGTTCCGAAAATAAAATGTCCAGAGGCAATATGAATCATCTCTCCTTCCAGAGAAAGATCGGGCTGAGCCCAGGCTGGTAAAGGTGTGGAAGAAATTACGAATGCAAGGAGGACGAATTTAAGGCGATGGAGCAAGGGCATATCTTTTACTTTAAAAGGTTTTCAAAATAAAGAATATTGCTGGGGGTGGCCCAGTCTTCTGCCCCATAAAGGGCGCCAAGAATTTTTCCTTTAGGGTCAATCATAAATGTAGCGGGAAGACTGACCACACCAAAGGCGTTACTGGCTTTTAAACGCTGATCCAGAAGAACAGGAAAACTGATTTTATTGGCTTTTACAAATGGTTTAACAATAGTGGCACCAAACATGTCGTTTGAGATAGCCAGCATCACAAAATTTTTATTTTTGAATCGTTGATACAAAGCTTCTAAAGATGGCATTTCTATTTTGCAAGGTCCACACCATGTAGCCCAGAAATTTACCAAAACATGTTTCCCACGAAAGTCACTTAAGCTGACTTCCTTTCCTTCCAGGTTTTTTAGAGTGAAGTTGGGGGCGTCAACACCTTCTTCAACTTGCGCTGAAGCCGTGGTTCCAAAAACCAAAAGTAAGACAAGGATTATTAAGGAAATATTTTTTCGGTTCGGGATATTCACAAAGGGTCTATTTGATGAAAAAGAGGGGTAATAGATAGAACGAATTTTAATGGGAAACTACTCGACAGCTTCTATGCAACGAACCATTGGGATCGCTTTTTTAAGTGCCTTTTCGATTCCCATTTTTAATGTCATGGTGGAGCTGGAACAGGAACTGCAGGCACCTACCAGACGTAGTTTAACTACACCATCGTCTATGTCTACCAGTTCTACATTGCCACCGTCCTGCATCAGCATGGGCCGTAGAGTTTCGAGTACTTCTTCGACTTCTTCTTTCATGGATTCCATTTAATACCACGCTAAATTTTATAAATCGAAGACGGACCGGCAGTAACGGTTTATCCGAAAAGATGGATTTGTTTGCGCCAGCTTTTCAGTTAGCCACCGTTGACGAGTTTTTCCTTTTTTTCCAAAAGCTCTTCGTTAGTTTCTACGTGTTCAGGATCTTTTGGAATGCAGTCTACCGGACAAACTTCTACACATTGTGCTTCTTCGTACCAGCCTACACATTCGGTGCATTGTTCCCACTCGATAACGAAAATATCATCGCCTTCTGAAATTGCTTCGTTGGGGCATTCGGGTTCACAAACACCACAGTTAACACAATCTTCTGTGATTAACAGTGCCATAAAAATATCTCCATATAACGAATTCCATAATTATAAAGGATTTCGTTCAAAAGTTTTAGTTTCCGGATTCCAGCCAAACAACGCCTGGTCCCGAACTTTTTTACTGTAAACGGAAACAACGAGATATTGGGTGCCTGGATAGATGGGTGCTTCTCCATCAAACAGGGCCATCCTGCTATCTTCTTCCGAAAAATAGGCATCGTGCTCAGGGTGGGAATGATACAAAACTTTAAAAACCCGACCCTTTGAACTCGCCTCGCTTAAAAGCTTCTGTAACTCTAATGCTTCAATATTATACGCTGTACGGGCATCCCTTGTATATTGTTCAGGAAATTTTTCGTGCAGCTTGTTTTGTATGTTTTTACAACGGTAGACAATATTATCATGATTATGCTCTGGATTGCCTACAACTATTCCGCAACATTCAAACGGGTGTTCCTCCACTGCATGAAGGTGGATTTCATCCAACTGTTCTTTCTCAAGTGGAGACATAGAGTATTTTGGGGTGTTCGGGATTCGTTGTCAAATGGTTTCGGAAGATTTAGCGACAGGAATCAGGGGTTGGTGCGAACAACGAGATCATCTGTGACTGTCACCTGACAGGCCATGCGAAAAT
>JABJCF010000545.1 GCA_018665625.1 Nitrospina sp.
CCCTTGGGTTGCAATATTATGGCCATCTTTTTTTGTACGCATTGATCATGTTTCCGGGGGGTTTATTGGGGCGAAATATTTTTTACTGCAAGTATCTTTTTTAAAGGCTGTTTGTCCTGAAGTCGCTAAAGTGTTGTTAGTGCGTTTTCCAGAATTGCATTTTGGTTGGAGTGAAGATAAACGATTAACTGAAATTTATCCTTCTATTAAAATTTATAAAGGTGCAGAGTCAATGTGTAACCAACTTCGGAACAGTCGACTATGTATTCATGATTTTCTTGGAACAACTTGGCTAGAAACACTTTCTATGAACTTCCCAACCGTGATTTTCTGGGACCTTAAGAGGTCCAACATGCTTAAGTCGACCCAGCCTTATTTTGATGATTTGCGTAGGGTGAGAATTTTGCACGATACCCCGGAGTCTGCAGCAAAGCTAGTCAACGAGATATATGAAGATCCAATATCTTGGTGGAGTTCTCCAGATATTCAGGAGGTAAGGGAAAAGTTCTGCCATCAGTTTGCTCGTGCCAGTGATGAATGGCTTTCTCAATGGAAAGAGGAATTGTTGAAAATTGCAGGCGGCCAAAAAAGCCGAAACCAATGAAAAAAGGACAGTTGCTTCCAGTATGAGAAAGTTGACGGTACCGCTCGAATTTAGGATTTAGGTGAGATGTATTAATTTTCGGAAGAATTTTTACCTTCGTAAAAAACTATTTTTACCTCTTCTTCGGTGATCAGCCCTTCTTCGATAATTTCTCCGAGTTGAGGTTTCACGCGTTCTATATTTTCTTTTCGATCGACGACCTCAACGACGACAGGCAGATCATCAGACAGTCTCAAAATTGAGGTGGTGTGCAGCTTGCTCGTTTTGCCGAATCCACCGATACCTCTTATTACAGTAGCGCCGGCCAAGCCTTCCTGTTTAAAAAATTCGACGAGATACTTTGATAGTAATTTGCCTTTATATTTACTGCCTTCACCAATAAATATTCTCAGTAAGATAGCATCCGATTCTTTTTTCACTTTATTTCATCCCCATTCCAACAACTAAAACTTTGCCCAAAAAAACGGCCAACAAACATAGGGAAACTGTGCCTACAAGGTTGAGGCCGAACATCATATGTTCACTTTGCTCTAAAAGCTTCATCGATTCAAAGCTAAATGTAGACATTGTGGTGAAAGAACCTAAAACCCCGATGGTCAGGAACACTCTCACTTGTTCGTCGAACAGGCCGCGGTATTCCGACGCATACATTATCAGAGCCAGTAAAAGACTGCCCAGAAAATTGACCCCGAGAGTTCCCAGAGGAAAGGTGACGAATCCGCTTTGAATCCAGCCGCTGACCCAATAGCGTAAAATAGCACCGACAAAACCTCCCAATCCGACTATTAACCAAAGTGACATTATTTTATGGTGATTCCGGTTTGTTTTCGATCAGGCGTAGTCTCGTTGCAGCTATGGCAACGCCCGAATAATCGTTTCTATCTGTAAAAGACTGAATGGCTTTTTTGGAGTAAAGGATGGCAGTTTTACTATCCTTCGTTTTATGGGCGATCCAGGCGATGTTCATTTCCATTTGTGGCACTTCCGGGTGCCTTGGATTGAGTTGAATTCCTTCTTTGTAGGAGGCTATCGATTCCTCATAACGTCCTGTATTACCATATGCGTTGCCCAAACTCAAATAGGCAGGAACGTAATTGGGATTTTCAAGGAGGGCTTTTTTAAATGCCTCGATGGCTTCTTCATGCTTGCCTGATGCTCCTTGTTCAATTCCTAATTGAAGATAGTCTTCCGCATGCATCGGTTCTTCATGAGTAGTGACTCGCCAGACAGTGGCCCCTACGACACTGATGATGAGAAAAACACCGATTAACTTTTTCATGGGACATTGCTTCTTTGGATTATGTATTCATGGTTCGCAGGAAAGCCACCCTTGATTAGAGTGGTTTCCCCAGTCGACCAGGTTATTTCAATGTCTTTGATATCATCAAAATTTTCCAGGCCAAAATGCGCTACAGGTGCATCGTAGGAATGGAACCCGCCTCCGGTTTTTATTTCGCGCAACTGGTGCTTATCTCCATTGAGTCCATAGCGGATAATTATTTTGCATCCAAGACAAAAACGGTTGCCCTTTTCGTCGTGGAGTTTGAAAGTGGCACTATTATTTTTAGCCTCATGATTAGTATACACTTTGAACGGACCGTATAGGGTATTCGCGATGATATCCAGGTCTCCATCCCTGTCTATATCCAGATAAGTGTACGAGGAGCTGTGGTCGTAGTCATCCAATCCAAAATCCTGTTCGGATGACTTAAAAGATTTCCCCTTCTGGTTATGGAAAAAATTATTGGCTGCAAACTCCTGGGTGATGGGCACCCCATTGACCACATACAGGTCTTGCCATTGGTCGTTATCCAGGTCGGCGAAGCGCGCGTTCCAACTCCATTCGGCCGTGGAAATTTGCGTTTGTTTGGAGACATCTTTAAATATGTGATCACTTTGACCCGATAACAGAAGGTTGAACTGGGTTTGCATGGGAATTTCGTCATCTCTGGAAAATTTGAGGTGTTGTGCCTCAAAGTATTTATTGCAAACCAAATTGTTGAGCATGAAAGGTGCGGAAATTTTTTCGCAAAGCGTTTTATTTTTCCGTACTGTTGCCACCAGCACCATACGCATGACCATACATTCCTGAACCTGATCGGGATCGCCTAAGAGAGCGCACTTTTCTGTGATGTCCTGTTTTTCTGGGTTCAGAAGGGTAGCCAGCTTTACGAGTTGGTAGCAGGATTTTTTATCGAGAACACTTTTCCCCGAATCACAAAAATCGAGCCCGGCATTTTGCATGGTGTCACCAAAAATATTAGAGACAACATCCAGACCGCGTGACATTCCAATATTCGCAAGATAAATATCAGGGATTAAATCATTGTTGAAATCCCCAATATCGATACTCATGGTGTTTTGAGTGGTGAGAGGAATAATGCCGTCCTGATGGCGAATTTTTTTAAAGGTGCCGTTATCGGCCCCGTGGTAATAGGTGTCAGCAACGCGGTAATCATTGCCAATCATTAGATCGGTTCGCCCATCGAGATTGAGATCTGTAAGTAATGTGGAATGAGTTTGACCGGGAATGCCTTCCAGTTCTTCTATATTGAATTCAAGGTTGCGATTCATTACCAACTGATCGGCGGCTTGTTTTACAGGTTTGCGAGTCAGGATACCTAAATAGTAATTGCCATTAATGATATCGAGATAGCCGTCATGATTGATGTCCGCAAAGGCGGATGCGCTTGTGAGAAGAGCGTCTCCGTTTGGTACTTTTTTAATAGTGATTTTGCCTTCCACGGGGATGGGATTTAAAACCGCAAAATTCCCTTCGTTGAAAGTGGTTAGGAAAATATCGAGCCAACCATCGTTATTCAAATCAACGAGAGATATATTGATCCCCTGCTTACCTTTGAGTTGAGCCACATCGCTAAATACTTTTTTGAAACTTTTCCCATACAAATTCTGGTAAAGCTCAAATCCATTGTCCGTGGCAATGGCAAAGTCCGTCCAGCCATCGAGATTGAAATCCCCTGAAGCAATGCCGCGGCCAAAAAATAATGGATCAAGAAACAAACTTGGAGTCATGGAGTTGGAGTAGGTGATTCCCATCTCGGTTCCATTTTGTACGGTAAAGAGTTTTCCTTTCTGAGCGTTTCTAGTTTCGTGTGGGTGAGCTTTAAGGGTGATGTTTTCCTGCTTGAGAATAATAGGTGCTGCGTGACGAGTCATGGGGGGTAGAGAAAAGTCATTGGCGTTTGAAGAAACATTTTTAGCAATGGGTTCGCCCACGATTTGGTCGTATTGTTGCAGCCACTGGATGTGGCGATACTCGATGAAACTATTAGTGGCGTAACCTAAACCTATGCCAATGGCAAAAACGATAGCAAAAAGTTTTATCGCCAGGAAAACGGAAAACGTGCGCGCAACGATCATCGCAGAATAAATACTGAATGTCCCAAGTGTGAACAGCATTGTAGTTACGAACGCGGGGGCCAGTCCTGACATCATCAAGGCTTGTGCCAGCATCAAATCAAAGGCTATTGGCAAGGGCATGATCGTGCCCATGAAAGAGATCAGACTCAGATTAATCAGATTGATCGGAACGCCAATCAATTTTTCGAAGCTCCATGCATGGCTTGCCACGGCTCCCAAGAAACCGGCTAAAAGCATGAGAGGGACCGTTCTGATAAAAATGTATTTCAGCCCTTTTAAATAGTCGTTGGTTGTTCCTTTGAATGCTTCTGACCATGATTCGGTGGTGATATCGCAGGAGGTATCAATCTCACATACAGAGTTTTCAATCGGAGCCCTTTTTTTGTCAGAAATCAATGGGACAATTAATAGGATTAGCAAGAAGGTTGCGAGCAGTTTTGCCAGCGCCATATAAAAAGGAAAAATTGAGAACAGCATGGTCAGGATGACAATGTTCAGAGTGGGGGAACTGAACATAACCGCTAAAGCGGTTTCCATTTTGCTCCCAGCCTCGTACATTCCTTTAGCTATGGGGGCGACGCAGTTGACACAAACACCGAGTGGCGTGCCAACAAACATGCCCATAAAACTGTTGCGGAAACGTTTATCGGAGGATTGTCTGGGAGTGTATTTTAGAAGAGTGTAAAACCCTGCCGCGATTACAAGCCCAAAGGCCATACCGCGCCAATTGGTTTGGTACCAGTTTAGAGTGGTGATCATCACCCGCGTAGTAAAATCTGCATTTCGCGATGCGTGGAAATGGGCTTCGTTGGTGAGAGGGTCTTCAAATGCTTCAGTGCCAGAAAGAGCTGCTTTTGTGTCCAAAGCGGGGTAGCGGGAAACCAACCAAAAAGAACTGGCCACACAAACAAGAAAAATAATAAGTATCGTAAACCTTCGGCTAACTGGCATTGAGCGAAATTATAAAAAATGTAAGGGAATTGAACTTGTATATTTTTACCCTAAAAAAGGCAGGATGGGGAAACCAATTTTCGTATCTTGCTTACAAGAACTCCTATTGGTAGAATCCGTTCCATTGAAAAACCTTTTTAACGGGTTTTGCGGTTATAATGGCTTCGTTTATTTCCCGCCCTGTATCAAGATAGAGGAGAAAAAATTTGTCAGATGTCGAAATCCCTTCCAATTTTATTCAAAATAGAATTGATGAAGAATTAAAGAGCACTAAGTTTACCGTCCACACGCGATTCCCTCCAGAACCCAATGGACATCTTCATATTGGCCATGCAAAGTCCATTTGTCTGAATTTCGGTCTTGCGGTGAAATATTCTGGAACATGTAATTTGCGGTTTGATGATACCAACCCCAGCAAAGAAGAAACTAAGTATGTGAAAGCCATTCAGGAAGATGTTAAATGGCTCGGATTCGACTGGGCAGATCGTATGTTTTACGCCTCCGACTATTTTGATCAGCTTTTTGAGTTTGCTGTTCAGTTGATAAACAAGGGAAAGGCGTATGTAGATGATTTGAACCCTGAACAAATACGTGAGTTTCGGGGAACCCTTTTAGAACCGGGAAAAGACAGTCCCTATCGAAACCGGACCCTTGAAGAGAATCTAGATTTATTCGAAAAGATGAAAGCCGGTGAGTTTGCAGAAGGAGAAAAAGTTCTGCGTGCCAAAATTGATATGGGTTCCGGCAATCTGAACTTGCGCGACCCTATTCTTTACCGAGTTTTGAAGGCAACGCATCATCGGACGGGAGACAAGTGGTGCATTTATCCTATGTATGACTTTACCCACGGGCAATCAGATTCTATTGAAAAAATAACCCATTCTTTATGTACTTTGGAGTTTGAGGATCATCGTCCTCTTTATGACTGGTTTTTGGATGAGTTGGACATTTATCATCCCGAGCAAATTGAGTTTGCGCGGTTGAACCTCAATTACACCATCTTAAGTAAAAGAAAACTTTTGCAGTTGGTAGAAGAAGGCCATGTGGATGACTGGGATGACCCGCGTATGCCAACGCTTTCCGGAATGCGCAGGCGAGGCTATCCTCCTGAGGCAATCCGCGAATTTTGTGAGCGTATTGGGATCTCAAAAAGCAATAGTACGGTTGATTTCGCGTTATTGGAACATTGTGTTCGTGAAAACCTGAACCAGACAGCTACACGTGTGATGGCGGTTTTGCGTCCACTTAAAGTGGTGCTGGTCAATTACCCGGAAGATCAGGTTGAGGAAATGGATGCGGTGAATAATCCTGAAGACCCAAATGCCGGAACTCGCAAAATGCCGTTTTCCCGCGTTGTTTACATTGAGCGAGAGGATTTTATGGAAGATCCTCCTAAAAAGTTTTTTCGCCTGGCTCCCGGTCGCGAAGTCCGTCTCAAACACGGTTATGTAATTAAATGTGAAGAAGTAGTAAAAAATGAAGCCGGAGAGATCGTTGAGTTACGTTGTACTTATGATCCAGAGACACGCAGCGGTTCGACTCAAGACGGAAGAAAAGTTAAGGGTACGTTGCATTGGGTCTCAGCCGATCACGCCTATACAGCAAAGGTGAGATTGTACAGCCACCTTTTCACACATGAAAATCCGGCTAATGAAAAAGAGTGCCCCGATTTAAAATCGAGTTTGAATGCAGAATCTTTGGAAATCATTGAAGAAGCTTTAGTAGAGCCTTCATTAGGCAAAGCAAAAAGTGGAGAGCGGTTTCAATTTTTAAGGCTGGGTTATTTTTGCGTGGACAGCCAAACTTCTTCTTCTGATTCTCCAGTATTTAACCGGACTGTCACCCTCCGTGATGCTTGGGCAAAAATCGTAAAAAAATAAAATTTTAGGAAATTCTATTGATTTATGCCCGAGGCTGCACTTTGGGTAAGATGAAGGTGAAGGTGGCTCCCTGCCCTTCTTCACTTTTGACAAAAATAGATCCGCTATGCCGGGTTACGATTTTTTTGCAGATAGCCAGGCCAATTCCCGTTCCTCCGTATGATGAAACCCCATGCAATCGCTCCAGGGGAGCAAAGATGCGCTCGGCAAACTTTTCCGCATTCAACCCGATACCGTTATCCTTTACGTTGATGGTCCAGCCTTCTTTAGTTTCATAACTGCTATCCACCTGAATTAGGGGGGGGATATCCTGTTTATGATATTTCAATGCGTTTTCGATCAGGTTTTGAAAAAGCTGTCGCATTAGGAAGGGGTCGGCTTCAAGATGCGGTAATTCCCCTATATTTATTTTGCCCCGAGTTTCCTGGAGTTTTGCATTCAGATCTTCGACCACTTCCAAAGCTATTTTTCCCAGGTCTATCTTTTGAAAAGCTTTGCCAGTTGTTGTTATCTGAGAAAGTCTCAATAGGTCTTCTATCAGGGTTTGCATCCTACATGCGGCATTCCCCATTCGATCGAGATAGGCTTTTTGCGTGTCATTGAACGAGTCACTGTCCCCTAGAAGGCGATCACTGAAAATAGAAATTTTTCTTAAGGGCTCCTGTAGATCATGCGAAGCGATGTAGGCGAAATCGCTCAACTCTTTGTTACTGCGTTCAAGTTCGGCAGCGTAATTTTTTAGATCATCCTGAGTTTGATTTTTATGTATGGCCAAAGCCGCGATGTTTGCCGATGACGTAATGAGTTCCATTTCAGCTTGAAGGGGTTTTCTTGGTTCATGGTAATAGAGCGCGAAAGTACCCAGGACGGCACCAGAAACATTCATGATCGGTGTGGACCAGCAAGCACGTAACTCATGTGAAAGTGGAAGGCTTTTGTGTTTAGCCCAACGGGAGTCTTTTGAAATGTCTTCGGCGATAATGGTGTTTTTAAGATAAGCCGCTGTTCCACAGGAACCCTGATCTTCCCCTATATAAACTTTTCGGGTTTTTTCAATATAACTTTTTGGCAGGTTTGGGGCTGCACCATAATGTAGATATTTTCCGGATTTATCGAGAAGTAAAATAGAACTCTTTAGGCCATCGGTGTATTTTTCTACTTTCAGGCAAAGCTCATCCAAAACAGTTTGCAGATCATTGTTGGTCGCAAGAGAGCTTAGTAAATTATTTTGGTCGAGTAGATAGTTTTCTGCCAGTTTTCGTCCGGTAATGTCATAACCATAAATGTTTACATATTCCTCTTCCACCACTGGGGAAAAGGTAAGTGAGTAAAAAATTTGTCCTACTTCTAATTCAATAGTTTCATTTTTATTTTTTGCAAGTGTTACTTCCACAATGTATTTCCAATATTTTGGGACTTCCTTTTTTACTTCCAGATCGAAAGTATTCATAAGCTTTCGGCTGGCAGGGTTTGCGTAGTATAATTTTCCTTTATTAGAAACTCGCAAAACAGGATTGGGGTTTTCATCTGGAAACCGGGAAAGCCATTCGATTCGACTGTTCTTTTCGTGAACTTCTTCAGATAATACTTTCAACGCATGCTCGAGAAGGGAGTAGTCGTCATCTCTCTGGCAGTAGGCCTCATCAATGGCTGATAAAAAACCTCGCAATTCCTGAGGAATATTTTTTTCATCCCCCATATAGCGTTTGATTTGGCGCAAAAGTAATTTATGCTTCATCTCTTCAATTACAATTCTGAAAAAGTAGTGATGGACATGGTTTGGTTATGGAGGCGATGTAGGTTTGAATTTCCAAAGGGAGCGATTTCGCCGTAAGAATAAAACCCTGCAAGTGTTGTGTCCGGGCTAAAAACATCGCGAACAATTTCAATTTCCTCTTCTACCCTTTGGCTCATTACAATTTTTCTTCCCACACAACTAATAAGAATGGCGAACTCTGGTTTTTCGCTGCCTTGTAAGACACAGTTTTTTGCAGCTTCCTCCGCTCCAGATACTAAATTATCAGTATTTGCTTTCATTAATTTTGCGTGTGTTCCCTCAGGGATGTCGCCGGCAAAGGTAATGCTTCCTATCTTTTCATCGAACCCAAGAATCGTTCGTACAGTTCCATCCTCCACTTCTTTGTCTATGAGCCAGATAGGAAAGTGAAAGCATGTGGTTGGAAAATCTTTAATTTTGTCTCCCAGATATTTTCTATAGAGTTCAAAGGCAGGTTCGTTATCCAACTCGTAGAGAACATTTCGGTCAGAACGGGTGACAACCCGCTCCGGCCCAAAGGGAATAAATCCACTTTTTGATCCATAACCGATTTTGAACCGGGAGCCATAAAATCCTATTGCGACAATATTATTATTTCCAGGTAAGTCATTTAAAGCTACCCCAGTTTCAATAAATTTTCCATTATCTGCTGCGAGACCCCCCGTGACACTCACACCTTTTGGGAGATGTTTTGACATCCCTTTAATTAATTCAGATCCATTGGTATTCAGGCCATCGCTAAGAACAAAAATATGTCTTAATCCTTCTTGGGGTAAGGATAGGATAAGTTCTTCTCCAACTGAAAAACTTTTTTCACTGGTAATAGTCATTTGTCTGGATGCAAGGGTAGTGTGCTCTAAAAAAACGGCTGTTACGGAAAGAGAATTTTCATGCGCTCTGGGACCGCAAATTTCACCGGCGGTAGAGGCACCAAGAATTTGAGCTTGGGGGTAAAATTCTCGAATTTCATCAAAGCGGCTTTTATTTTTGATGTGGGTTGGAGAGCCAAAAACAAAAACGAGTTGAGCGTCTTTACAATTATTTTCGCTGGGTTCGAAGACCCAACCTTCTTTATCTGACCAATGTTGTTGTTTGATTTTCATTTAAATATTCAGGAGTTGAACTGGAAAATTGCGAAATTGCACAGTTAAAAATAATAAATATTTCAATTTAACTAAGTAGCTATAATTCCTGCTCAAAGAGGTAACGTCAATTAATTTTAGAGAAGTTATTTTAGCTATTTTTTTCAATAAATAATTATTTTTCAGCCGTTTATCGCTATTCCAATACAAGGTCTTCCATTTCTTCGAAAATTTCAGATATTAGTCTTGGTAAGTGCTGGAAAATAAGGTTTTTAAATTTAGCGGAGAAACATCATTTGTTTTGACAGGTTTTTTCAATTGTGCTAAAAATCTTCAAGTCCAACATTGGGCTCAATTGCTGTAAATGAGGAGTTACATGGAAGTTAGAATTAGCCGGGATGTGCTCCTGAACGCCGTACACAAAGTTCAGGGAATAGTTGAACCAAAAGGGGCAATGCCCATTCTTTCCCATCTGCATCTTTCCGCCGAAAAAGATAGTATCTGCATCCGCGCTACAGATTTGGAAATAGGTACTCTGGGAAGCTACCCTGCCAATGTTGCCAAGGAGGGTGCGGTGACGCTCAATGCTCGGAAGCTGTTTGATATCATCCGAGAACTTCCGAACGAAGAAATTTATATTAAAAAAGAAGAAAACAACTGGATCACTTTAAAATGCGGGAAATCCAAATTTCGTCTTCCGGGTCTACCCCCTGAAGATTACCCGCCTATGCCTGAATACAGCGACAAGGTTCTCATAGAATTTGATGGCAAAATTTTAAAGGAAATGATCCGTAAAACTTTTTTCTCTGTATCCCCAGATGAATCCCGACAGGCGTTGAATGGTTTGTTGCTTGAAACAGAAGGTAGCAATGCAACTCTTGTAGGAACAGATGGACACAGGCTCGCCTTGATCAGTCGTCCCGTCAACTCACAAGCGGCTAAGGGCGAAAAAGCCAGCTTTTTGCTGCCTAAAAAAGCTTTATCTGAACTATTAAAGCTGATGGAAGACAATGATGAGAAATTTGGATTCTCTTCTCATGACAATCATCTTGCTTTCATTCATGGCAAGCAGGTTATTGTCTCCAGGAAAATTGACGGTAAGTTCCCCAATTATCGCCAGGTAATTCCTGCTGACAATCCTTTGAAAGCTCAGGCCAATCGAGAAGATTTGACTCATGCTTTAAAAAGGGTCGCCCTTTTGGCCGACGAAAAATCAAAAATGGTTCGCTTTGAGATACAAAAAGGCACTCTCACTCTGGTTTCAGACAATACCGATCTCGGTGCTGCGGTAGAAGAAGTCGCGATTGAATACGATGGCGAGGAAATGTCGATTGGATTGAATGCCAAATACGTTCTCGACATTTTAAATGTTATAGATGTTGAAGCAGTGACCCTTAATTTGAAGGATCAAAATCACTCCTGCCTGTTTACCTCGGTAAACGATGACCAATATAAAAGCATTGTTATGCCAATGCGTTTATAGTCGTCCTTCAAAGATCAAAAAACATATCAAGCTTTTCGTCACTACGCGGAGTTTTTCCCGTAACATCTTCCCAAATTTCTTTGGTCTCCATACAAAGGTAAATACTCAACTCTTTTGATTTTTCCTGTAAAAACCCCCGAATGGTTTCGTATGCATTATTTCTTAGGGGTCGCAAATAGCGAAACTTTCCATCTTTGCCCGGCAAATGCTCTCCTGTAAATAAAAGAGTTTCAGGGTGTCGCGATTTGATAATGGGTTTTAACGATGATCGATAACGAAAACTTCCCAGACTCACCCATTCCATGCGCGATGCAGGAATAAAATCAAAAAGAGTGTCTACCAATTCCTTATAGGCTTTTTCCCAACCGGGGATTAATATAATCGGGTCCAGGTGGAAGCCAACACGGTAACCCTTTTCCACGCAAAGGCTGGCTGCATGCAGACGTTTCTCCAAATCTGGAGTTCCCTTTTCTTCCAAATCAATCACCTGCTGAGGATTGATCGACCAGGAAACGATAACATTGGTCGGGTCTGGCTGATCCAGTAAATTTTCTACGCGGTCCGATTTGGTTTTTAATTCCAATACAGCATTTTTCTGTTTATTAAAAAATGGGATTAGCAGTTGTGAATACGGTACCAGACAATCCAGGGCCAGGCTGTCTGTGATCTCACCGGTTCCAACACGAAAGGCCCGGTCAGGGTGTTGAGTGAAGACCTCTTCGAGTTCCCTAAAAAGGTCTTCCACATTTACATAAGCCACTTGTAGTGGATTATTGTTTAAAAAATCCTGCAAAAAACAATAAGAACAATCGTAGATACAATTTTTTGATAAGTTGACGACATAATAATTGCAACACACCATGCCCGGACTCGCCCCCGGACATTTTTTTAAAAAGGACCCATTGAACCGAGATAAAACCAGATTCTTTTTTCCCTCTCCGAAAACATCAGGTTGAGAAGTCTTAAACTGTTTTTCCAGCTCCCCGGCATCCTGAATTTCATAAACCGGAACATTAGAAAGGCCAGACAAGATTTTCTGGGCTAGTGGATAGTCCTTGCAGCCTTCTTCGATAAAGACTGCGTCGGGTTGGTAAATAGCCGTTGCAGTCTCAGAACTTATTGTTTTATTTGACATTATCTTATATAATAGGCGTGGTTGAGTGCCCTGTTAAATTGAAATATCTTCTTTATCACTTAAAAGAAGGAATTAAAATGGACTTTCCAAACTCGCTCCAAGGCCAGCATGTAGAGATAAAAAAGAAATCTTTACCGAATTTTGGATTTCTTTTGTTATTTGCTGTTTCAGTGGGTTTGAATTTTTATTTGTTATTTTTTGGAGGAAATGCTCCAGTGGAAATGGCCAAAGCCATTCCACAAGAAGAATCTGCCAACTTGGTTGAATCGCAGGTAGAAGGGCTGGATCCTGAAAAAAATATTCCATTTGAAAAAATTATTCCTCCAAGTCCAAAAGTTCAGAAGATATCATTCTCAAAGTCAGATGATATAAAAATTGGCGATATAGCCGTTCAATCTTTAGATTTCAAAGTTCGAAACTCTTTAAATTATACGGTCTGTAAAATTCTCTCCCGCAAGGAAGGTTGCGCGGCTTTATCTGCGCATCTCGGGCGGTTGATGTCGTGGTTTTTTGATGTAAATAAATATATTCGAAACGATGATGCTATGAAAGTGGTTTTCCAGAAAATGGATGGCCCCGAGCAATTCAAAATTTTAAAACTTTCCTATAAGAGTCAGGCGTTTGGAAAAACTTTTGTAGCAAATTTTTTCGATGGCCTTGATCAAGCAGGATATTTTGATCTCGAGGGCAATGAGATCGCAAAACGAATCGTAGAATCGCAAAGCCCTATGCGAACCTATACTGAAATCACTTCTCTCCCCGGAGATTTTCGTAAGGGAGTTGCAGGTCATTCTGGCACGGACTTTAAGGCGCCTGTAGGAACTTCAGTCTATTCCGGCTTTAAGGGTAAGGTGACACGGACAAACTGGAACGTTCGGGCTAATGGTTATTGCGTGGAAATCGATCACCCCAAAAAAGGGATCAAGACTTTGTATCTGCATCTCAGCCGGGTTCTTGTCAAGCCTGGACAAACGGTAAAAGCCGGTCAGGAAATTGCTGAATCAGGTAACACAGGGCGAACCTTTGCTCCGCATTTGCACTATGAAATCCAACATAGAAAAAATCGGGATCGAATTTATAACCCTTTTGATTCGAAGCATCATAAACATTACACTAGAAAAATCCCGGTTAACCGTCTAGAACAGTATAAGCAAACCATGAACCAATACGATTCGCTATTAAAACAAAGTTGATCGAAAGAAAATCAGATTAGAAACACCCATTCTATAGAAAGATCAGGGCCGCCTTGAAAACCCCCTCTAAGAAAAGGCGAAAGCGAAGCAAAAAAAAAGGCCCTCTCCGAATACGAATTGGCCGCCTTGTATTCGATATCTCCTTATGTTTTTTAGCGCTTACCTTGATTCCTGTTCTTGTTTTTCGATACGTAAACCCGCCCTCAACCCCGTTGATGTGGATTCGCTGGGCTCAAAGTGTTTCCGAAAGTCCACGCAGCTTAAATTCCTGGCAACCTCTGGCGAATATTTCCCCGCACCTTTTAAAGGCAGTTATTACAGCCGAAGATCAAAAATTTTTTTCTCATAAAGGTTTTGATTGGAAAGCCATTGAATATGCGATTCAGGTCAACCTGACAACGGATAGAAAAATTGGTGCCAGTACAATTTCAATGCAAACGGCCCGAAACGTTTTTCTTTGGCAGAAGCGCACCTGGTTGCGAAAAATCCTTGAAGGATACTTTACGACTTTGATCGAGATGTTTTGGGATAAAAGGCGCATTCTTGAGGTATATTTAAACGTTATTGAATGGGGTGATGGTGTTTTCGGATGCGAAAAAGCTGCGCAAATATATTTTAAACGGTCTTCAGGGTCTTTATCTCCTGTGGAATCCGCTTGGTTGGCGGCTATTTTACCCAGTCCACGAAAGTGGTCGCTTCAACCTGTCCCAGACCATGTTCGTATGCGACAAGCAAAAATTTTGAATACTATGACGGCCTTAAGCATTCCCTCTCAACTGAAATGATCAAACTTAGAATTTCGAAGACTCTCGAAACTAAAATCAGGAAAGGCTTTCCCTGGATATTCAAATACCAACTGCAAAACGAAGTTAAAGAAAATTCCAGCAGTCTTGCAGTCCTTTATGATCACAAAAACCGTTTTCTTGCTATTGGATTATGGGATCCTGATTCCGACCTTTGTTTCCGTGTGTTGAATTTACTGGAGCCTGTAAAAATAGATTTTGAATTTTTCCTGAAAAGATTCCAGAAAGCTCTTTTGCTACGAGAAGGATTGAGTGAACAGGGAACGACCGGATATCGAATTTTAAATGGTGAGAATGATGGGTTTCCTGGACTGATTCTAGATCGTTACGACAAAACATGGGTTTTAAAAGTTTACGCAAAAAGCTGGTTTAGCCATTTGGATCGGATAGTGGAGGTAATAAAAACCGAGAAAAATGTTGAGCAGATAGTGTTGCGATTGGCGAGGAATACTGCAAACTCCTCATCCAATTTCATGGATGGCAAGGTGCTTTATGGCTCTACCCCTATAACTCCGGTGCAGTTTTCTGAAAATGGACTGAAATTTAATGTTGATGTTGTAAACGGGCAAAAGACGGGTTTTTTTCTTGATCAAAGGGAGAACCGGTTTCAAATAAAACGAATTTCTGCCGGGTTGTCTGTATTAAACGTTTTCAGTTATACCGGCGGGTTTTCAATTTATGCTATTTCTGGCAGATGCAAAAAACTTCTGGAAATTGACAGCAACAAATTTGCTCTAAAATCTTCATTGCAAAACCTGCAATTAAATTTCCCGGATAAAAGAAATTTTGAGTATCAACAATTGGAAGGAGATGCTTTTGAAAAATTAAAGGAGTTGAAGTTGAAAAACTCTCAGTTCGATTTAGTAATATTAGACCCTCCTGCATTTGCGCGAAATAAAAAGCATAGACCGCAAGCTTTGGAAGCCTATAGTCGTCTGGCGGAACTTGGAGCTCAATTGGTTGCCCCGGGTGGAAGATTGTTTGCAGCTTCGTGCTCGGCTCATGTTTCGGCAGAAGAATTTTTTAAGGCTGTGAATAGTGGGATTGCATCCGCGCAAAAAATGCTGGCTGAAATATCCAGAACAGGACATGCTGTAGATCATCCCATCGCATTCGCTGAATTTCAGTATTTAAAGGCGATTATGGGCTGGGTGAGGGAGAAAAAATAAAGGCAACCCATTTAAAATCAATGGCTTGCCTGAATTTTCGCTGGTGCTGCAAAGTTGGTTGGGCGCTGAAACGAAAAAATTTAATACAATTGATTTGAGAGACAGTTTAATAAAGCCAGTATTAGCTGGAAAGAAATCTAAACCTTGCTTATCTCTTTCTAGCTTTTTTCTTTGTGGCTTTTTTCTTTGTAGCTTTTTTCTTTGTAGCTTTTTTCTTTGTAGCTTTTTTCTTTGTGGCTTTTTTCTTTGTAGCCTTTTTCTTTGTAGCTTTTTTCTTTGTAGCTTTTTTCTTTGTAGCTTTTTTCTTTGTGGCTTTTTTCTTTGTAGCTTTTTTCTTAGTAGCTTTTTTCTTTGTTACTTTTTTCTTCGCAGCTTTTTTCTTTGTTACTTTTTTCTTCGCTGCTTTTTTCTTGGTTGCCATCAAGATCTCCTTTCGTACATC
>JABJCF010000546.1 GCA_018665625.1 Nitrospina sp.
ACATAACTAATTAATTATAAAGGAATTGCGGGCAGGACTCAATAAAATTGAGTCTAAAACTTAGTAGGAAAAAGAGGTAATGAGGAGTCACTCTCCCGAATGGGAAAGGTGAACATCAAGGATTTTAAAACGGTGAGACTGAAAGATTTGATTGTCCTGCTTCAATGTCTGATCAATTCGGTGAACCAGCCAAATGTCCTTAATTTTTTTATACCGGTAGAGAGATATCTCCTGGTACCTCAATCCACCCATCTTAAAACTGGAATGACTTTCCGCGATGACCCATTTATCACCGCGCTTTTCATAACGGAAGGTTCCATTGATCTTGCGAGGGGAGGTGTGCTGCGTAATCCGTATTTTTTCTATTTTCAAATTCTTCCTATCAACCAGCAGGCTATAACTTTCTACATTTTCTGCGGATGAATCCGACTGATAAAATAAACGAAGTTTGTCCCCGATTACCTTTTTCATTTGCCCGCGGTAGCCTGAAAACTTTTGTCTTAAAGTTAGAGGAACGATTAACTCTCCATAATTACTTATCTGGTTTTCCAGTTCAAATTTGCGAGATATTGAATATTGATCCGAATTCCCCACTAACTCAAACTTACGGCTTTCACTGCTCTCTACCCTTTGCCAGATAAATTTAAAATCGGGATTACGCAGAAATTTACCAGATCCAGAAGCCACGTCTAACTGCTCCCATTGGACTCGGGCGGATACTTTTACCAGCTCACTGTTTTGAGGATAATAATAAAATTCATCCAGGAGAAACAGAATCTTATCGGCTTCAGTTTGAGCCCAAGCCTTATTGAATGTGGTTCCAATGAGGCAGAGTATAAGGAGGAGCGAAAACCTGATAAAAGGCATGAACGATCAGTTTTGTGGAAGGCTGCTGTCAATTCGCATAGAAAGCTTTTCAGTACCCAATTCTGCAAGCGAGCCAGCGCCTTTAAGGGAAAGAAGCGCGTTTTGAGAAGCCGAGCTATCCCAACTCCGGGCTCCAGATACATATCCCCTAATCTTTCCCTCGCCATCTACCAAATAACTCGTGGGCAAACCCATCACATAATATTTTTTTCTTACAATTTGGCCTGGGTCACGCAGGATATAAAAGCTCAAATTATTCTTATCCGCATATTCGCTGATCCGCTCTTCGTTCCATCGATCAATAGAGATAGCTATGATTTCAACACCCTGCTCCTTTAGATTTCCATAAAGATTTTGCATGGAGGCCATCTCTTCGAGACAAGCAGCGCACCAGGTGGCCCAAAAGTTTATCAACACAACTTTTCCTTTAAAATCAGATAGTTGAGTTGTACCTCCTCGAATATTCTTAAGCTCAAAATCAGGCGCAGGTTTAGATGTTTTGGGTGCAACGATGCCCATTTTTTCAAACAGCAGCGGGTTGGCTGCCCCCTGAACGGGAAGCAAAAACAGACAAAAAGCCAGAGCCAAAACTTCAAATTTCATTAGGATTTTCATAGTGAATTCCTCATCTTGCGTTTCTATGCAAAAAATCTTTGATCAACTTTTTTTCATCCGCGGGAAAAGGGATGTTTTTCTGATCCATAAAACCCTCCATCATAACCAGAAGGTGGTCCCATTGTTCCGCAGTATGACGTTTCGGACCCGGCAACCCGTGGCACTTTGTGCATTTTTTCGAATACAACTTGGCACCCGGGCTTTCCGGTTCCGGTAATGTTTGGGCCATCGAGCAACCCGGTACAACGTACAAACATGTTATTAAAACTAAGCCTGCTTTAAATCTCGTCATATCGACTAGAAGCCCAGTTCTTTAGGCGCGCTAAAGCCTTTATAACGGCGACTTTTCTTAGTCGGCACTTCTACGTAATAGGACAATCGAAGCATCCAGTCATCGCGCAGTTGCGGTCCGTTCAAATCCTGATGGATTGGCACAGTCGCAGTCAGCTCCAAAATATGCAATGGGATAGGCTGAAACTGAGCACCGACACTAATTGCCATTTTATGCCCACCATAATTATGCGGATCAAACAAAGGAGTGCCAAAAGCACCTGAAGGTGTTCCTCCTGCATGCCCCTGACCCAATACACGCTGCTTATAAGGCTCACGGTTGAACCTGCCTTCATACCAACCATTCAACTGTGTATGAAGCACCACTTTGTCATGCACTTGACGCATGGCATAAAAGTCATAACGAAATTCCTGACCGCGATGGTAACCTTGGTTATTGTTATAAACATGGGCTTCCAGTTGCGTGTTGAATCCCCACCACCAGGGATCGCGTGACCCCTGATAAGTGAGACCAATAATTGGATCAATAGTACCGCTGCCCAATTGCATTTTAAAAGGCAGAAGGGTGCCATTCTGCCCGGCAACTGTATTATTTGTGAATTTCTTATCGATGGCTCCGGTAGGAAGAGAAAGTCCAAACAACATAGACATCTGCCTGGTGGGAACCAGGTTATCGTCCTTATAAAATCGATACTTTCCTAAAACTGTTGTATCTCCCATCCCAGTGGACCGCATAGTAAAATCATTCCCGTTAGCAGCCCTTACTTTCATCTGCATATTGTTTTCCTGATAATTGGTCATCGCCATCACAGCAAAATCATCAGTGAAAGAATAGGCACCGCCTATCATCGTCATATACATTTGCATGGACTCTGGCGCGGCTAGAAACACTGAACCGTTGGGAACCCCAATTAACGAGGGGGTATCAATGTCAGTAGTACCATCTCGCAGGGGCCTCATCTCCATGAACATCTGGCTGATCTTGAAGCGATATTCATGAGTTTCAGGGATTCCTCCCCCCATAAGATTAAGAGGCATGTTGCCGCCGCAATGAGCACAGCAAAGCCCCACATAAGCCTGGGCAGCAGTAACCCATAACATAACCATCAAACTAGAAAATAAAGCAATGATTCCCGTTTTCTTCTTAAACATTTTTACCCCTACAAATTGAATTAATAAAATAGCTGAATACTTTGAGGGCGACTGGAATTAAAAGGAGCTCACGCTGCGGTTAAGCAGGAAACAAAACAACCTTTATTAAACCAATCAAAAATGACTAAGAAAGTTGAGGGGGGTACTCGATAGAAATGGAGAGCAAACGAATTTTATCGTTCGTCAGGGGAATTGTGAATTCAGAACTTAGATGATGAAAAAACTCGATGTTGCTAGCAAATTGGGGCAAATCGCTTCCAAAACTGGCTCCGCCAGAACCCACTGGAGAGGAACCACAATCCACTCGCAACTCAGCAGATTTATTATTTTTGGAATGATTACCCTTGTGCGGGCAAGCTTGTTTTTTTTGGTGTAGATGCGCGTTCAACAAACAATGCAACGGTTTATCGGAACTCACTTTATCGAAGGGTGAAACGACATCTGTAGAGTGATGATGAGAACTATGACCCGGGCTCGCCTGTGCAAATGTAGCAAGGAAAAGTACCACGCTCAAAATCAGCATTCCCTGCAAAGCAAAATTTTTAATAAATCGCTGCATATAGCACCCAAATCGTTGAACTCATTTGTCTCTAAATATACACTTTTAAAACCATTTATCAACTAGTATTTCAATAAGATAGCTAAGAATATTCCTATAGAACATAGTAAAGTCTCTATCTTTTTATCCGCCTATTAACCATCTATAAATAACATTAATAAATATAATCTAAATATATGATTTTAAATATTTTTAACAACATATAGAATATAGAATTTTCTTTAATTGTTTGCTTTGACTTTGCCATTTGTTATCCTCTCCTGAATATGCAAACACCGGATCGCAACAGCCTTTTAAGAGAGTTAAAAAACCAGTTACTTTTTTTAAAAGATGCGGGCTATTCTGAAATTCCCTGTGAGACAGAACTGTTTGCCAAAGTGGCTTCTTTTGAATCCCCCCAACCTTCATCAGCAAAAATCATGACGAAAAGTAAAAAGGCAAACCAACTGACTCAGGTCCGCGAAGAACTGGGAGACTGCACCCGCTGCAAATTGTCCCAAGGAAGAAAAAACATTGTTTTTGGCTCAGGGAATCCTCAAGCTGATCTGGTTTTTGTAGGTGAAGGACCGGGCGCTGATGAGGAC
>JABJCF010000547.1 GCA_018665625.1 Nitrospina sp.
AGATTTAGTGGTGATGGTGAGGACTTCAACGAATGGTTAAAGATAAAATGGTATGAAAGATATAGAAACCTGAGTTGGGACGATTAAAAGTATGAAGGCGTGTGTCTGAATCCCAAAGATATTCCGTCTGATGGTTTGGACGATGCGATCCAGGGCAGGATGATTAAAGAGGCTGGAAGGTGGGTTTTGGTAGTTAAGCTAATCGTTTAGAGATTCTTTCGTCTCTAATTCTTGAGTTTCTAACATCCGCTAACGGCTGCGTTAAGAAGTGTTTTACAGTCAATTCGGGATGCAATGGTTCGCGCAGCGGACCTTGAGAGAGTTTAATGTTTTTTGAATTTGGTTGATAAACCCTTCACTTGCGTCCCAAGTATTTCAACAAACTTTTTGTAATTTTTACTATTGCTATCAAATACTGCTGCTTCAATGCTTGTCTGAGTCTCCTGCAACTTCTGGATATGAGAGGCTAACCCTTGTCCTATCTCCTGGCATTTTCGGCCTTGCACTTTCACAAGTAATTCTTGCATGCGCTTTACCTGGTGACCCAGATTGCCCACCAGAATATTGACGTGACGATTATACCTACCAATGGGAGACGCCGGTAAGGGGGAAGAAATGTCGGTATGCATGCCCTTATAAACATTCTTTACAGCTTTTATACGCTTCTGTAGTTCTTTTACAGTTTGCGGACATAATTCGTCTTGAGCTTGCGCTGCAGTTCCAAGATACAGAAATAAAAACAAGCAAAACATGGTTAAAGCCAATAAAACTCTTTTATTTTTTTTCATAAGTGTCTCTAATTGAATCAATATTTAAGAATAGATTTCGACAAACGTATTTAATAAGAAGCTGCATTTTATACCAGAAAAATCAATCAACTAATAGCCGAAACAGGTATGCACTCAACCCCACCGAATTCCTTAAAGATCTGTTATTGGAGCTGTTTTTTAGAAGGGATTAAACAGACTTTACGGTCAGTTCGGGGTGGAGTTGTTCGCGCAGTTGGCCTTGAATGTATTTCAAGGTTCCACTTGTTGAAGTGGGGCAGCTGCCACAGGCACCTTGATAATGGATGCTGACTTCGTTGCCTTCGACACCTTTTAATTCTACACCACCGCCGTCTTTGGCGAGGTTGGCTCGAATCGAACGGTTGAGCACCATTTCGATGCCTTGCAATTTCTTTTCGTTATCCAGTTTCTGGAAGTTCACAACATCTACTTCACTCAATTGGATTTTTTCTTCCGCCTGGTAAACGGTTACTGTATCGTCGATGCTTTTCCAGACACGATCTTTTAACGGAACCCAACTTGTTTTATCGTCTTTGGTAACGGTGATAAAGTTTTCCATGACGTAGACGTTAATGACGCCGGGCTTTTCGAACAAGGCCGCTGCCATCTTATCGTCTTTAGCTTCCTGCTTGCTGGAAAAGGAAGCATTCCCGTTATCAAGAATCACTGCATTAATAACAAACTGCAAAGCGTTCGGATTAGGAGTTTCGCGGGTGCGCACCACTTTCAAAGCTTTGTTTAAATTTGCTTTTGCTTTGGGCTTCGGTTTGGACTTCGCCGGTGTTTTTTCGTTTAATTTTGCCTGAATGGCAAGGACTTCGCTGATCTTCACAATTCTTCTACGCTCAAGTATTTAATGGAACAAATATACTAAACTATTACTCTGTAATTTCCAACTGGCGATATACCTTAAATTTTACTCCGCACGGGATGGAATTTCAGTTCCTGTGATAGAAATCACTCTCCTGCCTCTCAATGCCTGCATGCCTTCGTTTCCGACAAACACCGCCAACCCTATAAGCACTACCGCTGTGATCCCTAAAAACAAGTTGGGCTCGGGTGCCGTGAAAAAACGATAGGCTTGCCAGCCCAGCGCCGCAATGGTTGTGATGACCATGAAAATTGCAGGATAAAGAACATACTGAGTCGGTTTTTTAACGGCCATCAACCAGGTAGCGACAACAAACAAGGCCACAGCAGCAATCAACTGATTCGTCGCCCCAAAGATAGGCCATATTTTTTGCCAGCCATCGGTAGCGCCGATCAAGTACGAAGCAAATACTACAGTGAGGGTCACCACATATTTATTTTGAAAAACTGGAACTTTGTCACCTAACGATTCCTGAACCAGAAAACGAGTGATGCGAACCGCAGTATCGAGTGTTGTTAAAACAAAAGTGTTCAGCGCAAGGACCGCAATCATAGATGCAAAGGTAAAACTTAAAAACGGCAGCATCTGATGAACTATGTTTCCAAATCCGTTACCGAAGGCAAGAATCCATCCTCCCGATTCTAAAGTTTCCCGAAAACCCAGTTGAGTCATATCAACACCACCGCCCTGTGGAGCAACCCAATAAAGCCCACCGCCCACCAGTAATACGGTAATAACCGCCACCACACCCTCTGTTAGCATTCCACCGTAGCTGATGATTTTTCCCTGCATTTCACTGGCCAATTGTTTGGATGTGGTACCGCCAGCCACGAGCGAATGAAAACCAGAAACAGCGCCGCACGCAACCAAAACAAATAACATCGGCCAAACCGGCCCCTGCCCTTCTGACATCGCACCTCGCCAGGCAGGCGTATTGAGTTCGGGACCGACCCACAGCAATCCGAGAATCGCCAAGCCCATCGAGCCAAAAAGGATGTAAGTGGATAAGTAGTCGCGTGGCTGCAATAAGGTTTGCACGGGCAAAATAGAAGCCACCCCTGCATAAATCATCAGTATCACAAACCAGAAGATCAAAGGCGAGAAGCCCATCACCCCTTCTTCAGGAAGAGGAACAGGAATTTGGAAACCTATATAAATATTAAAAATAACGGTCACCACCGCAATGGCTGAGACCAACTGCAAATTGAAATTCTTTTTATAAATGCACCAGCCCAGCACAACCGAGACCGGGATTATAGCGAATGTCGGGAACACCATTTCTGGTTGCGCAATTAAAGTTTTCGCGGCAACCACGCCGAACACCGCTATCACCAATAACATCGCCAGAACGAGAAAGATGGCGAACACAGCCTTGGCTCGATAACCCATCGTGCTTTCAGCGATATCAGCAATGGATTTGCCACGATTGCGGACAGAGACCATCAATGTGAGGTAATCGTGCACAGCACCAATGAATACGTTGCCGAGCAGAATCCACACTAAAGTGATGGCCCAACCAAAGTGATGCATTGCAATGATAGGTCCAATAACGGGCCCGGCACCGGCTATCGATGCGAAGTTATGACCAAAAAGCACCAGAGGTTTGCTGGGCACATAGTCGATACCGTCGTTTTGTTCTACTGCCGGAGTGCTTTGTCCGGCATCGGGTTGAATCAGTTCACTGTCCAACTTGCCCGCATAAAAACGGTAGCCTATAAAATAGAAAAACAAGCAGGAGAATAATAGAATCCCGATAGTCAGCATAAAATGCAGCCTCAAATTGAACTAAAGAATTACCTGAATATTATACCAACGGCAGTTGGCTTATTAGAATTTTTTTGGAGGGAAGAAAAACTCAGGAGTCGGCAAACAGGGGGCCGAGTTGAATCGTATCCTCACGATCAGGACCGGTAGAGACAATCAGGAACGGAGTTTCCAGCAGATCGCAGAGGTATTTCACATAGTTTTTGGCTTTTTCTGGCAGGTCATCAAAGTCTTTAACTCCAGCGGTTTTATCCATCCAGCCTTCATGTTCTGTGTAAACCGGCTCGCAATTTTCTAAAATTTTAGGATCAGCAGGCATATCCGGATAAACGGTTCCTTCAAATTTATATCCGGTGCATACCTTTATGGTTTTGAATCCATCCAGCACATCGATCTTTGTCAAAATCAATGCGTCAATTCCATTGATATGAATTGCATATCGGGCGACCACGGCATCGAACCATCCACATCGTCTTTGCCTTCCAGTAGTAGCACCAAACTCATGCCCCACCTTTCCCAGCTGCTGGCCATCTTCATCATGCAGTTCTGTAGGGAAAGGTCCTTCACCCACTCGTGTGGTGTACGCTTTAACGACGCCAAGCACTCGATCAATTTTTGTCGGAGGTACGGCGAGCCCTGTACAAGCGCCACCCGCTGATGAATTAGAAGATGTGACGAATGGATAAGTTCCATGATCTACATCCAACATTGTGCCTTGAGCACCTTCGCAAAGAATTTTTTTATCCTGCGAGATCAGTTTATTCATTAATACTTGTGTGTCCACGAGGTACTTAAGAATCACCTCTCGAAAAACCATCAAATCATTGTACAACCCATCAAATCCCGGGAGTTGTTGACCATAAAGGCTTTTGAGCACCTGGCTTTTTTCTTCGTAATTTGCTTCGAGTCGATTTCGAAGGTATTGTTCATCTCTTAAATCACAGGTTCGAATGCCAACACGTGCAATTTTATCTGCATAGGAGGGACCAATACCCCGGCCTGTGGTTCCAATTTTTTGAAACTTTCCGTTTTCTTTTTCACGACCCTGGTCACTGACACCGTGGTAAGGCATGATTAAGTTCGCCCGGTCACTGATGACCAGTCTGCCTTCCAAATCGATATCAAGTGCTTCTAATTGTTGCATCTCATCTGCCAATGCCATGGGGTCAACCACAACTCCGTTACCGATCACGCAAAGTTTACCCTTGTGGAAAATTCCTGAAGGGATGAGATGCAGAACAAACTCTTTCTCATCAAAACAAATGGTGTGGCCGGCATTGTGCCCACCCTGATAACGGGCCACCACATCGACATTTTCAGCAAACAAATCGATGATCTTGCCTTTACCTTCATCTCCCCACTGCATTCCTACAACCACTGCAACCGGCATTTACTACTCCAGAAAAATTAACAAATCCCCATTTAGTTTGAGGACAGCCCGGTATTATGCTCACCCCTCCCCCTCTTGTCAACTACTAGGCGTAGGGCCAGCCGGCGAGCCGCCGGAGGCAATGGGTCAAGGCCCCTATTTGGAAGGCAAAATCTGCTGAGCATATTCACAAGCCATCTAATTCTAAAAAAAGGAAATACGCTAATAACCACTATGCAGAAGCCCAGCGATTACAGTTCTCTAAAAAAGGTGCTGACCTATTGGCCGCTAATATCGGAATTTTTTGAGGAAGGATTTAATAGTGTCTATTTTTATCATCGGCCCGATATCGATGCCGGGACAAAACCCGCCAACCAGTTTCCACATATTTTTGGAATCCATATTCTCTCGCCAAAAAGGGTAAGACTGGCATTGTTTGGGTTTCGATTCGTGGATACCGCATCCTTTATCCGTTAGGAAACTACAGGGTGCGCCATCTTCCCCAACTTCCAAAACCCATTCCCCATCATCTCGAATGAGAAAGGTTTTTTTAAGCTCTGCCGGGGAGACACCCAGGTAATCCGCCGCATTCCTTATATCTTCGCGATCAAAATGGACGATTCCCGGCTTCGTACAACATTTAAAGCAGTCGGGTTGGCATTCAAAACGTAAGGGTTCTTTTTCCCACCATTTCATGATTTTAAAATACCACCAAATCGTCACGATGAATCACCTCTTCGTAAAAAGAGTCACCGATCGATTTTTTTATAGCCGAGGTTTTCAATCCTTTAATTTCCTGCAGGTCTCGAGAACTATAATTGACGAGGCCACGACCAATTTCTTTTCCCGACTCATCACAAATGGAAACTGCTTTTCCGAATTCAAACGTACCTTTGATTTTGATGAGTCCTGCCGGAAGCAAGCTCTTACCTCTTTCCACCAGAGCTTTTCTTGCACCCGCATCCACCGTAAGAGTTCCTGCCGGTTTGAGGGTATGCGCTATCCAATGTTTTCGATCGCGAATTTTTCCTTTTCCCGACCAGAACAAAGTACCTACATCCTTACCCGAAAAAATACTTTCCAATACTTTTTCGTCCAATCCATTAACAACCAGAGTGGGAATGCCAAAACTCATCGTCTTTTTGGCGGCAAGCACTTTTGTGAACATGCCTCCCACAGTCAATCGATTGTTACTCTTACCCGCAGTGCGCTCGATCTCTTCATTCACCCGCGCCACATGTGAAATCAACTCTGCCTTTTCACCTTTAGTCTTGATCGAGGGATCCCGGTTATACAAACCCTCAACATCGGAAAGAATCACCAAAAGTTGAGCATCGACCAGGCAGGCAACCGTGGCGGAAAGCGTATCATTATCCCCAATTTTAATTTCTTCGATCGTTACTGAGTCGTTTTCATTAATAATAGGAATAACTCCGCGTTCGAGAAGAGCCTCAATGGTGTGTTTGGCGTTCAGGTAACGACGACGGTTGCCCAGGTCATCGTGGCTCAATAAAATTTGCGCTACCTTTATTTCCTTTTTCTCAAAAGCTTTTTCATAAGTGTGCATTAAAAAACTCTGGCCTATCGCAGCGCAAGCCTGCTTTTCTGGGATGGAAAGATCGGCACGACTCAATTCCAATCTTTCGCGCCCCGCCATAATGGCACCGGAAGACACCAACACCACATCGTAGCCCTGGTCTTTAATCAGCTTTATCTGTCGCGCATAGTGTCGGACCCAGTCTTTGCTCAATCCACATTCCAGTGATGAGCGGCCTTTACCCCTGTTAGAGATAACACTGCTGCCAATTTTAATCACCACACGCTTTATATTTTTTAATATGTCTTGTCGAATCATGTCTGAAGAATGAAAACCTGAAAACAGCTAAATTTAAAAACAAGAATCAATTTAGCTTAATTTTTCTGCGAGGTCATGGGAATTTTAAGAGTTTCGGAAATAAATCCATCCAGAGCCTGATAATAATCATGCCCACCCATGATATAGGTGTCGTTGTGACCCGCGCCTTCGATAGTATAAAAAATTTTTGGATCGGCAGCCGCATCATAAAGTTTTCTCCCCAGATCAAACGGAACAATCTCATCCCTGTCTCCATGAAGAATTAATTTAGGAAGTTTGATTTGAGCCACTTTGCCAATGGCGTCGAGCTTGGAACGGATGGCCCACCCCAACGGAAACAAGGGGAAAATTTTTCTCGACATGTCAGCAGCGGAAGTAAAAACAGATTCGAGGATCAAACCGCGCGCAGGATTATTAAGGGCGGTTTCGACGGCGCAAATACCGCCCAATGAACGGCCAAAAAGAAACAGCGAATCAACCGAGACACCTTCCAGTTCAAGAACCTTATTATAGGCCGCCAACGAATCTCGATAAATTCCTTTTTCATCCGGCGCTCCTTCGCTTTTTCCATAACCACGGTAATCAAAAATAAAAATATTGATATTCAAAGGAAGTAAACGCTGAATATTATCCAACCGATGACTCAAGTTTCCAGCGTTTCCATGAAACCACAATAAGGTAGCCCTTGCATTGGGGGAAGCGACAAACCAGCCATGAAGTTTTATTCCATCTTCAGATTGGAAGTTCACATCCTGAACATTCAGTCCCATTGATTGCGGATTCCAATAGCCGTCAGGAAATTTGGAAGGATGATAAATTATATTTTTTTCGCACCCCACCAACAGCACCGCGTAAAGCACAAAAAGAACCGCCATCACTCCCAGTGATTGAAAAATAGTCATTGCCGCTTTCATTTTAATATTAGGAATACTCAGGGAATTTTTTTAACTTTTACCTTAAGCCCTTCCACGGCTTCCACGGTTACATGATCCCCTACGGCTATTTCACCTTCACAATCCGCCTCCCATAACTCTCCGTGCACCAGCACCAATCCATTCGGATTCAAGGTTTCCTTTACAATTCCCGTTTCCCCAAGCATCCCATCTGTTCCGCCTTGTTTTTTCAAGTTATGGGTTCTGACTGCAAAAACGATAATCCCAATGGAAATCACAATAGTAAGAGCTAGAGTAGGATAAAGAATGGCTAGTGAAATTTGCATCGCCGGGTCATCACTATCGATCAACATGGTGGACCCTAAAAAAATTGACACCCCCCCCGCCAGCGATAACAAGCCATAACTCATGACTCCAATCTCTGCGATAAAAAATAAGGCTCCAAGCAAAATCAGCAATAATCCAGCATAATCGATGGGAAGTGTCTGCATGGCATAAAGCGCCAGCACCATACTGACTGCGCCTATCACTCCTGGAAATATCAGCCCTGGGTTGGACAACTCAAAATAAAGCCCCACCATTCCGATCATCATTAGAATGTAGGCCACGTTTGGATTAGAAATAATATCCAGCATTTTTTGCCGGGCATTCATTTCGTGATAGATGATTTCCAAATCACGGGTTTTCAATATCACCGGGCCCGATGCAACCTGAACCTCTCGTCCGTCAACCGCAAGCACCAGGGCCTTTACATCACCAGCAATGAGATCGATCACATTCAGCCGTTTCGCTTCTTCGGCTGAAATCGAAACACTCTTCACCACCGCAAGTTCTGCCCACTGACTGTTTCTTTTTCGTAATTCTGCGAGAGACCGAATATAAGCTGCTGCATCGTTGACCACTTTACTTTCCATAGTTTCTGCCTGCTTGCCCCCACCGCTCCCTCCCATCATATTTACCGGATGCGCCGCCCCAATATTTGTTCCAGGGGCCATTGCAGCAATATGCGAAGCGATAGTAATGAAAGCCCCCGCTGAAGCGGCACGCGAACCACTGGGAGAGACAAAAGACGCCACTGGCACATGGGAACTTTGAATTTTCTTTATGATCTGCCGCATGGAGGTGTCCAATCCACCGGGGGTATCTATATTGAGGACAATTAATGCCTGCCGTTCCTCATTGGCTTGATGGATTTCCTGAGAAATATATTCAGCAACGGCGGGGTTGATAGCACCGGAAACTTCAACAACAACGATTTGATTTTCTGCAAAGGCTGGAGTTACAAACCAGAAGAACAATAAAAAAATGAAGGAGCTTTTTTTGGACATAACAGAAAACCTCCGTTTTGCTTATTTACCATTGTTTCATAGCAGTTCGCCCAAATCAAAGAGACTTTACTTAAAAATAAATGTTAAACTAGGCTGCGTATCTACTTAACCTCAGGAAAATTGGATGAGCTACAAAACTATATTCATTGTCGATCCGGTTCGCGGCGAACGCATACAAATGGCGAAATTTCTCAGTGAAGAAATTATTACCGTTATGACATTTGTATCCATCAATGACTGTTTTAAACGGCCCGACCTGATTCGTAGCGACATGATTGTGTTTGTACCGCGAAAAGAAAAAAACGAAATCAAACACCTGTTCAATATTAAAAAGAAATACCGCCAGATACCTATCATTCTTCTTCTGAACAATGATTTTCCGGATATCAACCTCACAGAATTAACCGAAAATGGCTTCGCTTCCCCATACAAAGCAATTAATAATGAAAAGGTAAGGGAAATAATGTTGGGCCTGCTTGCCCCCGAGGGTTTGCCTCCTCGCACAGAAGTTCCTCACCCTGTTCCCATTGCAGATGAAGTTCAAGCTGCATTGTCACCGAGACCCGAATGAGTCTGTCACCAAAAATCACACGTCCTGTTGTTGTTGGCCCCCATTCGATAGGAGACCAAAACCCTCTGGCACTTATTGGTGGCCCCTGTGTGATTGAGTCCGAACAAAACGCAATGGCCATAGCTGAAAAACTAAAACGTATTACAAGTGATTTGGGTGTGCCGTTTATCTTCAAAGCGTCCTATGACAAAGCCAACCGTACTTCAATTAAGTCCTATCGTGGCCCCGGATTGAAAAATGGCTTAAAAATATTACAGAAAATTAAGAATGAACTGGACCTGCCCATTTTATCTGATGTTCATAAAGAGGAAGAAGTTGAGCCTGCGGCAGAAGTTCTCGACATTTTACAGATACCCGCATTTCTATGTCGCCAAACCGACTTACTGGTTAAGGCCGCAAAGACGGGCAAACCCATCAATGTTAAAAAGGGCCAGTTCCTGGCACCCTGGGATATGAAAAATGTAGTGGTCAAACTCGAAGAAAGCGGTAACAACAATATATTACTCACAGAGCGCGGAGCTACTTTTGGCTACAACAATCTTGTGGTCGATATGCGTTCTCTGGTGTTGATGCGCGACCACGGTTATCCGGTGATATTTGATGCAACACATAGCCTTCAACAACCTGGCGGACAAGGTACAACAAGCGGCGGGCAAAGTCAGATGGTACCTGATCTTGCACGCGGCGCTGTCGCAGTGGGTTGCGATGCTTTGTTTATGGAAATCCATCCCGATCCCAGCAAAGCACTTTCAG
>JABJCF010000548.1 GCA_018665625.1 Nitrospina sp.
ACCCTATAGTTCCCCCTCATCCTAACCTTCTCCCTCCAGGGGAGAAGGAACTTTTTGCTGCCTCTCCCCCACGAGGGAGAGGATTGAGGTGAGGGGGATTTAATAACCCTTTCAACAATTGTCAGGAATGGGAGCTAAATCTGAATAACGATGAGGAGAGGTAAAAGTGTTAATCCAATAACAGCGATCAGGGCGTGCGCCAGAACATCCCAGCGTTTGCTGAAGGGAACGAATGCGACAACGTAGGCAACCACGGCATAGTCCATCCATGTATTTTCATGGTGGGTCTGGTTCATGATCAGGAAATAAATCAGAGAAAACGCGATGGCATAAAACATCCATTTATGAATCTTCAGGTTCTGGACGGTTTTTTTCCGGAAAGCGACATACAGGCCTAAAAATATATTGACCAAATAAAACCCCATCGCCGCCAAAACCCAGACCAGGGATGGAGAAGCTAAAATTTTCGGAAAAAACCCCATAAATCGTTAACCTTTCCTACAAAAATTTCTATTTGCCATGGGCAGAGTGTTTGAAATTCCACCTCTCCCTGGCACCGTTTTGGGCTCCTCATGACCACCCGCTGTGAGACGGGGATTATAACTTATCCTTCAATTACTTGCCTTTACAAAGGTCTCCTTGACAAGAGAATGTGGGAGGTTTAAGGTTATATCTGTACTAGCAATATGAAAAGTCTCGATTTTTATGAAACCGAAAGGGGGATTTTGTGAGTGAATCCGATGGAGCTGACCGCAGTTTTGAAAAACTATCCAAGGCCATTACAGAAGCGGTAATGATGTCACCTAAGGTTAAAAAAATCGTTGCAGAAATTCAAAAGAACGATGAAATCTGCCCCAAAAGTTTTATGGTTCTAGTCCTTAAAATGGAAGTGTTGACCGATTCACTGGAATTGGAAGTTGAGGAAGAACTCACGGAGGAACGCCCCGCTCCCAAAAAGCGCGCTAGCAAAAAATCCCCTAAAAAAGCGCAGTTCATCGACGGACAAAAGCTTTCTAAAAAGGAAATCGAGTTCGAGGAATTTTCAAACAAAAAGTTCAACACCGAAGACTGGCTTAAGAAAAACGGACTTATTTTTTAGAGTCCATCTTCCGGTAACAACTTTTATAAACTGGTTGCCGTCCTTTGACCTTGTTTCCTCTTTCGACCTAAATCCTGCAAGAAAGAAGAGGGTCTGATTTTATCTGAAGACAAAAATCCTAAGCGTTCTCCTGCTGTAGCAGGTAAATTCTATCCCAAACAACCCAGCGAGCTGGAAAAGAAAATAGCATTCCATTTGGGCGATCTTACCAAGGCTAAGCAAAAAGCCATTGGTGTGGTATCACCCCACGCGGGTTTCATGTATTCCGGTGATGTGGCAGGTGCGGTGTATTCCAGAATCGAAATACCAGAAACGATAATAATATTAGGACCCAACCATACCGGTCACGGCGAAAATGTTTCGGTGATGACAGAAGGCATATGGTCAATGCCCATGGGCGATATAGCCATTGACACAGAACTGGCGAAAGCATTGTGTGAAGAAACTTCATTGGCCAGGCCCAACACTGCAGCACATCAATTCGAGCACTCGATTGAAACCCAGCTTCCGTTTCTGCAATATCTCCGAGCAACCTTTCGCATCGTTCCCATCTGCCTGAAAAAAGTAGACTTCTCCACATGCCAAAAATTAAGCGAAGGAATTGTCAGAGCCTTGAAGCGAACTAATAAATCGGCTTTAATTATCGCAAGCTCAGACATGAATCATTTTGAATCACATAATGCTGCCAAGGAAAAAGATAAAAAAGCCATTGCCAAAATTGAAGACCGGGATGCTCTGGGTCTTTTTAATACCGTTCGGCAAGAACAAATTTCCATGTGCGGGGTGAATCCCACAACCGTCATGTTGCTTTGCTCTGAAAAACTGGGGGCCAAGCAAGCGGAACTGATCGAATATAAAACTTCAGGCGAAGTAAACGGAGATAAAAATCGAGTGGTGGGTTACGCTGGGGTTATTGTCAGCTAATTTTTGTACTGCATCAATTCTATTTCATATTTATCTGGATCTTCAGTAAAAATAAACTTCGTTCCGTTTGAAGACTCCAAGGGACCTTCTGTAATAGGAATACCCGCTGCATTGAGTTTATCCATACATTCCTGCAGATCATCCACTTGAAAAGCGAGATGAACCAAGTCTTCGGGAACATGGACCGACCCCGAATCAGGAAAAGAACATAATTCCAATTCACAATCCATTTCAGGAAACTTAAAAAATACGAGTTTCGAACCACGCGGTGAAGTTTTCTGTTCAATCACTTCCATTCCCAGAATGTCCTGATAAAAAGAAATTGATTTATCCATATCTGAAACCCTGAATCGGGTATGCAGGTATCTCTTAATCATGGCTGGTAATCAAACTTAACGATGGGCTGATATTTGTCCATTTGTTCTTTTATGACAACCACCAGCTCTTTCAATCTTTCTTCGGTGACAGCCTCAAGTCTAAGAACCAGAACAGGCTGCGTGTTTGAAGCACGGATCAAAGCCCACCCACCCTCAAAGTTGACGCGCACGCCATCGATATCTATCACATCATATTGCTTTCGAAAAGTTTCTGTTAACTCACTGACAATTTCAAATTTCCGCTCATCGGGGCAGTCAATTCGAATCTCAGGGGTATAAGCCGTCTCAGGAAGGTCAGCCAGCATTTCAGAAACTTTTTGCTTCGAGGTCGCGACAATTTGCAGCACTCGGCATGCAGCGAAAATAGCATCATCAAAACCATAATAATTGTCGGCGAAACAAATATGCCCGCTCATTTCTCCAGCCAGCAAGGCTCCCGTCTCGCGCATTTTATTTTTTATCAAAGAGTGCCCCGCTGCAGCCATAACCGGAACGCCTCCGTGTTTTTCAATATCCTGATAAAGGTTTTGCGAACACTTGACCTCACCTACAATGGTCGCTCCCGGATTCCGCGAAAGAATATCGCGAGCAAAAATGGTAAGCAATTGGTCACCCCACAAAATATTTCCTTTTTCATCAACCACCCCTATTCGGTCAGCATCGCCATCGAAACCAATACCCAACTCCGCATTTTCCGAACGAACTTTTTCAATCAAGTCCGTCAGGTGTTCAGCAACGGTAGGGTCGGGGTGATGATTTGGAAAGGTTCCATCAGGCTCACTAAAAATTTCGATGGGGTTCTGCCCCAATTTTCTTAACAAATCTGGCCCCACTATTCCGAAACAACCATTACCGCCATCAACCACCACTTTAATATCTCGTGGGATTTCTAATATGGAACAAATTTTCTCCATATAGGCATCCAGCACAGGCTGCTGATTTGTACTCCCTGTTCCTGTTTCAAAATCATTGGATTCGATCAGGCCTTTCAACGCCTGCACCTTTTCCCCATAGAGACTATGGAGACCCTGACTGATTTTAAAACCGTTAAACTCTGGCGGATTGTGACTGCCAGTAATCATGACACCACCATCAGCATTGAAATGATGAAGAGCAAAGTAGGTCACGGGTGTTGGAACCATTCCTATATCAATAACATCACATCCGGTCGAATTTAAAGCTTTGGAAAGAATATCTCGAAACTCAACGGAGCTGGAGCGCACATCCCTTCCCAGAACCATGGTTTTCCCGCCGCCTCGTCTTATATAAGTCCCAATGGCTTTCCCTATACTGGTTACGGAGTCTGGAGTGAGGTCTGATCCCACAATACCGCGGATATCATATTCGCGGAAAATTTGTGGATTGATAGAAGAGGTCATATTTATTTTACCCGTTAAAATTTTTGATCATATATCTTGCCCTATTAGAGGACTCGTTTTTATTTTATCAGGATGTTGGATCGTCTTCTGGAAAATTTTCCTCTGTCGTATCGGTTTCTTTTGGTTTTTTAATAAGGGTGCTGGTGACTTCAAATGTTTTACCTTCACGAAACACTGTCAAATTGATCTTTTGCCCAGGCACTAAAGCTAATAGCTTGCGCCGAAAAACAACGAAGTTGTCTACTGGTTTATGGTTGAATTCGACAATGATATCTTTTCCTTTAAGCCCTGAGGTTTCTGCGGGACTTTTTTTCTCAACACCCTTTATCAGTAAACCACCCGTACCGACAAAACCCAGTTCCGCAGCTTCTCCATTAGAAATAGGTGTTGCGCTGGCCCCAAACCATCCTCGCTCCGTTTCACCAATTATCAGCAAACCCATCACCTCTTTAACCGTATTTATGGGAATCGCAAAGCCGATCAATTGGGCCGTCTGAATAATTGCAGTATTTATACCAACCACTTCACCATGAAGATTTATTAAGGGTCCGCCACTACTCCCTGGGTTGATTGCAGAATCGGTTTGCAAATAATTTACGAATCGATCTTTGGGGTGCGGAGAAATCCTCTCTTTTGCACTGATCAATCCTGATGTTACTGAATGTTGAAACCCTAACGGATTCCCCATTGCCAGAACAACTTCTCCCATTCGAATCGCATCCGAATCACCAAATGGAAGAACACTGGGAGTGAAATCCGGATCGATTTTTATCAGCGCAGTGTCAGACAACCGATCAATTCCAATAATTCTTGCTTGGTACTCTTTTTGTTCTTCTGACAGAACAACACGAATATCAACCGCATTAGAAATCACATGGGCATTTGTCAGAATATAACCTTGTTCATTAATAAGAAACCCTGACCCCAAACTGAGGCCTTCCGAATTAAACGGGACGGGGACTTGAAATGGAACAAAATCCAGGATACTGGATACGATAGGAATGTTGAACGGCAGCAAGCTATTTGGATCGATTCCAATATTAGCGTCTTTTTCTTCCAGCCTTACAGTGTAGATATTGACCACCGCCGATTTGACGGATTCCGAAATACGGGCAAAGGTCTGGTTATCTATGGAAACGGGATCCCTGTCTCGGCTTTCTTCGACATCTTCCAACCGAGTCCAAAAATTTTCCAGGTTGATATCTTCAATCGAAATATCCTGGAAGCGTTTATCGAATATGGGTGCGTCTTTATTCACCAGCACCTTATTAGCTTGCGTGGCAGTTTGCGAAACCGAACAGGCCTGGCCTGCGAAACACAAACCCAACAAAAATAAAATATTTAACCCGTAAGTAGTTATTAAATGTTTTGGGGTAATCTGGTTGGATTGCATTAGAAGGGGTTCCGGGTCAACCCACCGTCAACAGCGAAGTTCGTTGCGGTGATCCATGAAGATTGCTCAGAGGCGAGGAACAAAACCAGTCCTGTTATATCTTCTGGCACCCCCATTCGTTTTAGGGGAACATTTCCACCTGTCTGTTCCATAATACTTTTTTTTGCATCCTCAAAAGATTGCCCGTTTTTTTGAGCTTCCGCCTCCTTCTCCCACGACCGACTCCACACCGGACCCGGCGAAACGGAGTTGACGCAAATTCCATTTTCGGCAAGGGTTTGCGCCAATGAAACCGTTAGGTTGGATAAGCCTGCCTTCATCGCATTGTAATGCGGAAATATTTCTTGAGGATGAGAAGCGGCGATTGACGATATGTTAATGATTCGTGGACAAGAAGATTTTCTTAGCTCAGGAATGCTCATTCGACATAGACGAACTGCTGACATCAGGTTAATTTGAAATGAGTTTTCCCAATCTTCATCTGAAACTTCAAAAAAGTTACCGAGCTTCAATACGGCGCCAACATTATTTACCAGGATATCTAAACCACCGAAGGTTTCATGCGTCTTATCAAAAAATGCGCGAACATCTTCAGCTTTAGAAAGATCGGCGGAAAATAACACATGACCCGAACCCTCAATTTCATTCGCGAGGGAATCCAGCCTCTCTTTTCCGCGCGAACACCCCGCCACCTGCGCGCCTTCTTTGGCAAATGCAAGGGCAAGGGCTCTGCCAATTCCATCGGCCACGCCGGTGACAATTACTTTTCGGTTTTTCAATGAGGACAATTTAAGCCTTCAGACCGTTAGTATAGTGGGACAGAAGAGTCTATCTTTTCTGACCATTCATTGATGCCGCCGCGCATGCTTTTCAGGTTTTTAAATCCCATTTCCTGAAGTGCTTTGGCAGCCTTCATGGAACGTACCCCGGCTTTACAATGTAGAACAATTTCTTCATCGGGATTCAGGCCATTGAGCTTTGACGGATCTTTCGCTTCAATATCTCCCAGTGGAATCAAAATCGCCCCACCAATTTTACAGATATCGTACTCCGAGGGTTCTCGCACATCAACCAATCTGAACGCATGTTTATTGTCCATCATTTGCTTGACCTGCTCGACTCCGATTTCCATTGCATCATCTTCTGGCGATTCCTCAATGGGAACGATGCCGCAGAACTCTTCGTAGTCAATTAACTCTTTGATAGTAGGGTTGTCCCCACAAATGGGACAGTTCTTATCCTTTTTGAGTTTCATTTCCCGGAATTTCATACCAAGAGCATCGAACAACAACAATCGACCGACTAATGTTTCACCTTTTCCTAAAATTATCTTGACCGCTTCATTTGCTTGAATGAGGCCTACGATTCCAGGCAGAATTCCCAGCACGCCACCTTCCGCACAACTGGGAACCAGACCGGGTGGCGGCGGTTCTGGATACAAACACCGGTAGCAAGGCCCGATCTGCGAGTCAAATACTGAAGCCTGACCTTCAAATCTTAAAATACATCCATAGATATAAGGTTTCTTTAATAGCACACAGGCATCACTCGCCAGATAGCGTGTGGGGAAATTATCAGTGCCATCAATGATAATGTCGTAGTCCTTAAAAATGTCCATTACATTTTCAGACGACAACCTTACATTATATGTTTTCACATCAATGCTGGAGTTCAGGTCGGCGATTCGCTCTTTTGCGGAATCCACCTTAAGCTTTCCAACTGTTGACTCGCCATGCGCTATCTGCCTTTGCAAATTGCTGAAGTCCACCACATCAAAATCAATCAATCCTAAAGTCCCGACTCCTGCCGCGGCTAAATAAAGTGCCAAGGGTGAACCCAAGCCACCGGTGCCAATTAAAAGAACTTTTGCGTTACAAATTTTTTCCTGCCCTTCAACGCCCACTTCCGGCAATAACAAATGCCGACTGTATCGGTTGATTTGATCTGTAGTTAAAGCCATAACAAATTTCCTGTTAAAAACGATTAAATTTCATCTATATAGATAAGATTCTATTTTATCAAAAAAGATTCGTCTGTACCATGAAGGAAAACAAACTAAAACTCCACCATTATTGACAAGCTTTAAAGGCCGATTCAAAGCCTGAGATAGAACCCTCCAGCACCGAATCAGGCAGACAATAAGAAATGCGAATATAACCTGGGCAACCAAATCCGCGACCAGGAACTATAAGCACCTTTTTTTCTGCAAGCATTTTTGCAAATTCCACTTCATCCTCAATGGGCGACTTTGGAAAAAAATAAAAGGCCCCTTGAGGCTTCACCACTTCGTAACCTATCCGAGTTAGCTCACCATATAAAAAATCCCGCTTTTTCTGGTACTGCTCCACATCCACCGTCACTCCTTGCACATTTTTTACGACGCGCTGGATCAAAGCAGGAGCATTCACAAAACCCAAAACTCGATTAGAAAAAATCAAACCCGCCATCAGGTTTCCAGCATCATTGCATTGGGGGTGCACCGCCACAAACCCAATCCGCTCTCCCGGCAACGCAATGTCTTTCGAATGCGAGGTAATATAAATACTGTCTTCATAAAACTCTAAAATGTTCGCAGCTTCGACCCCATCAAATGTGATTTTTTTATAAGGATCATCGGAAATCAAGTACACGGGCTTGCCGGATTGATCTGAATGCGCCTTCAAAACCTCCGCTAACTGCGCAAGCTCTTCTCGCGAATAAACCACTCCAGTAGGATTGTTAGGCGAATTGATTATCACTGCCTTGGTTTTTTCATTGAGCGCATTTTTTAAGTTATCGAAATCGAGAGTAAAATCATCATGCGTTTCCACAGAAACTGCCTTGCCGCCGTGATTATCAGCATAAAACAGGTATTCAACAAAGTAGGGAGCAAATATTATGACTTCATCGCCAGCATCCAATAGAGTTTTGAGGGTGATATTCAGCCCTCCTGCAGCACCACAAACCATCACCAGATCATTAGCCGAAAGAGACACCTTACTTTCTGCAGAAAGTGTCTTGGCAACGGCTTCCCTCACATCCTGGAATCCCGCATTGGGCATATAACGGTGTAGCCCCGGCGATATATCTTTTGCCGCTTGCACCAGAGCCTCCTGCACTTCTGCTGGAGGTTCAATGACCGGATTTCCCAAGGAAAGATCAAATACATTTTCCTCGCCAAACTCTTGTTTCAGGCGAATTCCTTCTTCAAACATCTTCCTGATCCAGGAAGATTTTTCCATAAACCCGCTCACTTTATTTGATATAGCCATTCCTAAATACCTAATTAATTGAACCAGTAATAAATTTTTATAATAAACTTCCCATCCTTATCACAATCTGCGGTAAGGTTCAACGACACGCTAATTTATTATTAAGTAGTCTTCGTTCCTTTCGAGATATGGCTATTATAAAGTTTATTGATGTTTACAAGTCCTACCAAAATGGAGGAACTTCGGTCAATGCATTGCAGGGGGTGAACCTCAGTTTCGATGCAGGCGATTTTGTCACTATAATGGGCCCCAGTGGTGGTGGCAAAACCACCTTACTGAACTTACTTGCAGGGTTGGATCTACCCGATCGAGGGCAAATATTTTTACAGGAACGAAAAGTTTCTGATCTTTCCGACCACGACCTGACATTATTACGCAGAAAAGAAATTGGTTTTGTTTTCCAGTTCTTTAATCTGATGCCCACCCTGACGATCCTGGAAAATATAGAACTGCCGCTTCTTCTAGCTCATTCATCAAAAACACAAGGCTCCCGTGTGCAAACACTTCTGGAATATGTTGGGCTTTGGGATCGTGCCCAATCTTTTCCCGCAGAATTATCAGGTGGTGAGATGCAACGTGTAGCTATCGCCCGGGCATTAGTTCATCAACCTGTAATTTTATTGGCAGATGAGCCCACAGGAAACCTCGACTCGGAAAACGGACAAAAGATTATCGAATTGATGAAACGCGCAGCAGTTGACTTTAATACGACAGTGATTCTCGTCACCCACAATCCCCAAATAGCCGCCTGCGGTAACAAGCATTTCGAAATCCGCGATGGAAAACTAACCTCTATTTAACCGTGAGCTTTCTTTACTATTTTAAAGACCTCTTCACAGCCCTCATTCTGCGTCCGTTAATTCGTGACCCATTTCGCACCGCTATCACCATTTTTGGTGTCGCTGTTGGGGTGGCTGTTTTTTTAAGCATCCGACTTGCCAATGAGCAAACCATGATGTCTTTCACCGAAAGCGTTGATCTGGTACTCGGTCGTGCTGATGCTGTCATTCGCTCTGAAGGTAGGGCCTTCGATGAAAACCATTTTGAAAAACTCCACGCCTTAAGAAAAGAAATTAAAGCTTATCCCGTTATCGAGGGCTATGGAATAGAATCTACCAGTGGTGAAGTTGTAGAAATCATCGGCACCGATCTTTTACAAGACAGCGGTATTCGAGACTTTTCTCTCAAGACCATTGAAAAAGATTTGAAAGGCCTGCTGCCCCTCATAATGGACCCTGCAGGTGTGATTCTTCCTGAAAAATTTATCCCCGATGTCGCATTTGAGCCAGGCAGTTCCTTACAGTTTCTTATCAAAGGTAAAGAAAAACAACTCAAGGTAAACGCGGTACTAGAAAACAAAGGTATAGGCAAAGCTCTAAATGGCAATTTTGCCTTGATGGATATCGCTGCGGCACAAAATGTTTTCGAAAAATTAGGTCGCCTCGACCGCATTGACATACAGTTTTTGAAACCCACGAAATTCGATGTCATGCAAAAAAAGATTTCAGCTTTATTACCGGCACACCTTCAAGTTGAAAGACCACAGCGAAAAAACCAACAAGTAGAAAAAATGCTACGAGCCTTCCAATACAACCTTACCGCCTTGAGTTTCGTTGCGCTGCTTGTTGCGCTCTATCTTATTTACAATATGATTGCGCTTTCAGTTGTGCGTCGACGAGTTGAAATAGGCACCTTGCGCGCCCTGGGAGCCACACCAACACTAATCGCTCTAATATTTTTTCTTGAAGCCGGGATCATCGGCGCTATAGGTTCTGTTTTGGGAATCGGCCTCGGATATTATTTTGCTCAATTTTCTCTGGATGCCATTTCTCTAACCGTCAACAACCTTTATGCACCCAGCTATGTCACCGAAATTGATTTTCAATGGCAAGAAATGGGACCTTATTTTTTACTGGGAGTTGTATTGTCATTCATCTCAGCACTCATCCCTGCCTGGGATGCAGCTACAACACCGCCCACCTCGGTTATGCGACGTGGCAGTTATGATCTTAAGATTTTTCGCGGGAATCGAAAATTAAATATTTCCGCAGGAATTATTTTTATACTGGCCGGATTATGCACACAACTTCCAGCTATCCAGCAATTCCCCTATTTCGGTTTCTTTTCAGTTTTCCTGATCATACTTGGCTTGTCCATGCTATCTCCTGCAGCCTTATTATGGACCCGAGACCATTTTCACAACTTCTTCAAAAATAAAATGGGAGGAGAGGGTTTATTGGCCTGCATGAACCTTTCGCAAAATGTTGGGAGGAATGCCCTGGCCGTGTCTTCTCTGGCAATTGCATTTATGATGGTCATCAGCATGACCATCATGGTTCATAGCTTCAGGCAAACAGTAATCGTATGGATCGATCAGACTTTGAAAGCGGATTTATTTGTGCGTGTGGCAGGGGGGCGCGACATTGATTACCAGCACACTTTGCCTTCCGATCCTGTTGAAAAACTAAAGTCGATTTCCGGAATTGCTGATATCGATCAGTTTCGCGCTATGGATATTTCATATAACAATCTCCCCGTCGTACTTGCCACCGGTGATTTTTCTGTATTGTCTGAATTCGGAAATTTGGTGATCAAGGCAGGAGCCCCGGCCGGAGAATTGGATAAGCACATGGTTAACAGTGATAGAGCCATTGTTTCAGAAGCCTTTTCTCTCAAACACAAAGTTAGTGTAGGCGACCTATTAAATTTAAAAACTCCAAACGGCCCGGCAAATTTTAAAATTACTTCTATATATTTTGACTACTCCCGGGAACGTGGATACATCATCCTCGACCGTACCACCTTCTTAAAATATTATCGGGACAGCCAAATCAACAGTTTTGTAATTTATCTGAATGATAAATCCAGATTGAATGAAGTTCGAAAAGAAGTATTAAACACACTCAACCAACATCGACTCATCATTCGTTCAAATACCGAACTAAAAAAGCAGGTTCTGGAAGTGTTCGATAAAACTTTTGCTATTACCTACTCATTGGAAATCATCGCCATTCTAGTAGCCTTACTCGGACTGTTCAATACTCTCGTCTCTTTGATTCTGGAAAGGAAAAGGGAAATAGGAATATTAAGGTTCATAGGTGCCTTTACCAACCAGATTAAACGTATGGTACTAATTGAGGCTGGCATTTTAGGGTTGATCGGTTCTGCAATGGGCTTGATGGCGGGAGTGGTTGTTTCTTATATATTAATATTTGTTATCAATAAACAGTCCTTTGGTTGGACAATACAGATTCACTTCCCTTATTTTTTCATTATCCTATTAGTCGCTTTTTCCTGGGGAGTTTCTGTTCTAGCAGGCCTCTACCCTGCCCGTCTGGCGCAACAACTGAATCCCAAGGAAGCGGTAAGGGTTGAATGACCGGCTAGCCGCCGGTGGCAATGGGTCGAAACTTCTTGGGCGCCAATTATTTTTGCGCTTCTAGAATCAGGGAAAGCACAAAATGAAATTCACACCCCTCTTATATCCAGCAATCTCAACTCGAGTTTTTCACGCCCGTTCCAGGAATTGAGGTGAAGCTCGTAGGCAATATCAAATTGCTCGGGAGCCGTATCAAGCGACTCAAAAATACTGGCAAAGTTAAAGGCAACCACCTCAATTTGCCCTCTTCCCTGAACAGCTCGAAAGCGAACATGATTTTTTTCCTTCCCAATATATTTCACTTCCTTAATTTTTATATTCTGGGATTGGAAAGAAGGAACTGGGTTTTCAGCACCAAAAGGTTCCAGCATAGAAATATTTTTATATAAAGTAAAATTGATTTGAGAAATATCTAACGTAGTATCAATTTTCACTTCAGGGATTAAATCTTCTTCTGACAAATGCCGATGCCCTACCGCATTCATAGCATCGCTGAAAGCTGCAACATTTTCTTCTTGGATACTTAGCCCCGCCGCATAAGCATGACCGCCAAATTGTATGAGATGAGAAGAACAATCGGTAAAAGCTTTGAACAGATTAAATTTTGGAATGCTACGACCCGACCCTTTTCCAATTCCATCCTCTAATGCAATTAATACTGTGGGGCGATGATATTTATCCACAAATTTTGAAGCTGCAATGCCGATAACTCCAGGGTGAAAAATTTCTGATGCCAGTACAATCACCCTTTGGCTATCAACATCTATTTCATTTCGCATTAACGATTCCGCTTCCAGGAATGTTTCTTCCTGAATCTCTTTTCTCTCTTGATTGGTCTGCTCCAGTTCCTGCGCCAGAGCCTTGGCAACAGAAAGATCCGTAGTCGTGAGCAAATGCAATCCACTATCAGCTTTGCCCAACCTGCCCGCCGCATTGAGCCTTGGGCCCAGGCCGAACCCCACCGAACGCGCGTCTACATTTCCCACAATGCCTGCTACTTCTTTTAACGCTACCAATCCCGGTTTTGCAGAAGTCGATAACACGCCTAATCCATGCCGGGTTAAGATGTGGTTCTCGCCCGTCAAGGGTGCGACATCGGCAATGGTGCCCAAAGCAAATAAATCCAGATGTCGTTTCAAATTTGGAAGGTCTTCTTTTTTTCTTCCCACCGAATGCAAACCATTGCGAACTCCGATAGCCAACTTAAAAGCCAGACCCACCCCACTTAAAAATCGAAACGGATAATCACATTCCTTCCGGTGTGGATTCAATACTGCAATTGCCTGCGGCAAACCTTCTTCACCTACCTGATGATGGTCTGTGACAATAACATCGAGCCCCAACTCATTTGCAAGAGCGACTTCTTTAACACCTGTGATACCACAGTCTGCGGTGATCATCAGGCTTGCACCTTGATCGCGAATTTTCCGCACCGCCTCTGAATTGAGACCATACCCCTCTGCCTGCCGTTCTGGAAGATAAGCGCTGACCTGGCAATTCAGATCGCGAAAAAAATGTGTCAGGAAAGCTGCGGAAGTCACACCATCGACATCGTAATCACAAAAAACAGTAATGGATTCTTTATTCTCAATGGCCCGGATCACGCGCTCTACTGCCCGATCCATTCCTGCCATCAAAAAAGGGTCATGCAATTGCGTCAGGTCCGACGCCAGGAATTGGTCGGCCTGTTCTTTAGTTGAAACCCCACGGTTGACCAACAACACCGTTACCTCAATGGGTAAACTCAACTGCCGCGCCAAATCTGCAGCGCCTTCCAGGGAAACTTCTGCCAAGCACCATTTCTTCTTTAAGAAAGAAAGCATTTAATAATTACCGATTAATATATTCTGCAACACCCTTAAAGGTAATGCGATGAATTGGGCAGGGGCCATGCTCTTGAATAAGGGTCCGGTGTAGCTTTGTCCCATAGCCTTTGTGACGATTAAATTCGTATTGTGGGTAGAGTTTATGATAATCATCCATAATTTTGTCGCGCGTTACTTTTGCGAGAATAGAAGCCGCTGCAATGGACATACTTTTTGAATCGCCTTTGACTATCGCCCACTGATCCAGTTTTGAATCAATTTTTTGATTGCCATCAATGAGTAAAAGATCAGGCCCTGGGTTTAACTTGTCCACCGCCTGTTTCATAGCCAAACGTGCCGCCTGCAGAATGTTGATATCATCAATCACCGCACGATCCACAACTGCCACGCCATAAGCGACGGCATTCTCCTGGATTTTGGGGAACAATTCTTCGCGTTTTTTGGAAGAAAGTTTTTTCGAGTCGTCCAAACCAACAATATCGATATTGGCCGAAAAGATGACAGCGGCAGCTACAACAGGGCCAGCGAGAGGTCCTCGTCCTGCTTC
>JABJCF010000549.1 GCA_018665625.1 Nitrospina sp.
TCCAGATTCATTTGAAGACGTACTTTACCCTCTTTCATCATAATGTGATCCGTCAGGTCTGATATAGATGCCATCACTTACATAGGTGTCCTCATCCCCTTCACCTCCAAAAGCTTCATAAAAATCAACATTTCCTCTTTCAGTGTGTTGGGAATGTTGAACCTCAGGAGTTTGTTCTACGTCAAGTTCAACTTGATTGGACGGATCGCTTTTACAACATAAACCTGATGGGTGAATTCTCATATCCCCGTATCTAGAAAATAGTTTTATTGAGCCATCTTTCTCGATTTTCCGTTTTAATCTGTTCTTGAGAAAACCATGAACTTTAATTTTGGTATGGAACTTGTTTCCGCCTGATAAATCCAATTCTTTTTTAAAGTCATTTATCGCATCAATTGAAAATACTGGCCCGAAATAACATTTCTTATTCCTACCATCAACATAATGAGGTTTATTTGGAAGGTTCAAAGTAAAAAAAGCAAGGCTAAAATAATTTCCTACAAGAGATGATATATTGTTATTTTTTACATAAAATTTATCTAAATCATCTTGAATCTCAACAATACCAGCATCGTAATAACTCCCATCTATAACACCTTCATGACTATGAGGTTCGGAAGCACGTACCCAAATGGTTTTTTCAGTAGTTGTTTTAAATAAAAAATCAGAATTATCTAATAGCAATTCAAAATGCGTAGCCAATCCACGTCTTTCCCAACCACCATACTTTATGTTTTTCTCCAAAAATAGATTTGTGTCAAGAATTTTATATATTCCATGGTTTAACTCATAAGCGGAATCGTTAAGTTGACATCCAGACATATCAGACATATCAGACCTCTATGGATATGAGATTGGGTAGCATTCCTAGTGAATAAGCTAATAAGAGCCGCGCGGGCACTATCAGAAGAGATTGACTTTGACGAGCATAGCCTAAAATCGTAATGTTGAGTATGATAAAATCAAATCCGTGTATCCAGTCAGCCGAATGTATACCGTTTGAGTTAAAATGCTAAGAGACACTTTCTGTTAAACTTTCCTTAAACGAATGTCCGCTTTTAGCCAATAGCAGACCCACCGAAGAAAGGTAGGTTGAAATTAATCTATCACTGTCTGTACGACTAAATCTTAGCTTCTACAAATAATCCAGCCCATTTTTCGCACCCACCTTCACTTTTTAATTTTATTTAAAGGAAATTGTAATAACTCTGATTGATGAATATTTAACGTTTTTGCCAATTTGCATATATTGATTAAACTGATATTTCTTCTTCCCTGTTCGACCCCGCCAACGTATGACCGATCCATATCAGCTTCTAAGGCCAATTTTTCCTGCGACCAGCCTATCTTTTTCCGCAGTACTTTTAGCCGCTCTCCAAATAGGACTTTGGGGTCTTTTCGCACCTGAACTCTCCCAGATTTCATAAGCAGAAAATCCGCTTAATACTCCAGAAGATTGAAACAAAATGATGTATTTAAGACCACGGCCTATAAGTATCATTTCTTGTTGCCCCTATTGAGGACTATAAGTATCATAGCATTATGGTCTTCCAATCTCCCTCAGGGCATTTCGAATCAAATTTATTTGAAAAGTACAGAGAGCAATTTGAAAATTCAAAAACCCCTAGCTGGGCTTTCCCCTCACAGAGTTGGGATTACAATAAAACACCTCTAAAAAAACCATTTCCTCCTAGCATCCCTTTCATTGGGAGAAATTATCATCAGGCTTCTAAGAAAATTGTCCTTTATGCCAGTGCTGAAAACTTGGCGCATTATGAACGGAAGCCAGAAACTGTTCCTAAGTTTTTATGCGATGAGAGAGTTTGGAATAGGCACCGAGAGGCCAACTTGGAAGGTTGGGATAAATTTTTCCCCCGATTACATATTGGGCCAGTTGAAAACGGAAGCCTTCTTTGTGCCGTTCTTTTTATTTGTGATTATCTGAATTTGGACTTCCCCAAGGAGCCGAATTTATTTCTTGAGAAACTTGTGGTGGGAAACGTCGGGAAGTTTTCAATTGCAGTAGATAAAACGAAAGAGAAAAATGGCATCAATGTTGATTATGCCGGCAACATGAATTTCTTGGGAACCTCACTTCCATTTTTTCAGATGGATTTGGAGATACTTCGACCGGATTTTTTAA
>JABJCF010000608.1 GCA_018665625.1 Nitrospina sp.
AAGCACCTGAGGGCCAAATGACTTGCTCAATATCTGCTTGACGATCATCTGCAACGTCCGATCATCGTCAATACTGAGGAATTTTTTTGCGTGGTTGCTCATATATAAAGTTTCAAATTGTCTAGAAAATCATACCTTGACATGAAAAAAATCCAATTTTAACCAATTTTTGAAAAAAAATACTCAAAATTGCCTATAAATAGTTAATCCCAGATAATTAATAGAATCAGATTCGATTATTCTACCAGTTAAGCCATTGATAATAAAATAGTATTTATGGTCTATTCTGCGGGGAAGCCGATCCGAGTGCTAGCAGAGCGCGGCTTGGTTCTTCAATCGTCATCCATATCTTCGGATTCAATTTCAGTGAAGCGCGAGCCGGAAACACAGCGTAAACCTACAGCTAGATATCTTTCTGCGGGGTCAAACGAGTTACGATAAAAACATTTTGCGTGTACCAGATAATTCATCCACGAGCCGCCTCTAACAACCCGCTGCGTTGAATGCTTGGAAGCATTCAGCTGCACGCACCATTCCCATACATTTCCCGCCATGTCAAAACATCCATAAGGAGAGAGCCCCGGTTCCAAGTCGAACACAGAGGTCGTTTTGCATTCCATAAAGTCACAGGTATTCGCGAATCCTTTTTCATAACCCATAGGTTCGCCCCAAGGGTAGACTCGACCATCCGTTCCTCTTGCCGCTTTTTCCCATTCTTTTTCAGTGGGCAAGCGGAGTCCCATCCAGAAAGAAAAAATAATCGCCTCATAATAATTAACTCCAATAACCGGCTGTTCCTCTTCCCATGAATATTTTGGGAACCGGGTTTTATGCTGCGGATCGAATTGCCCATACAACGCATTCGTCACAGGAAATTTCATAATTGAAAATTCTTTCAGATTAATTTTATCCTCTTCGTCATCTTCTTCCTGATAGATAAACTTACCCTGTGGCACCGTTACCATTTCACTATATTTTCTAACCTTAGAAAGGGTCACCTGACTGCCATCTTTGGACTCATTAAAAAATTTCTGAAATTCTTTGAGACTCCTGATCGGCTCTAAATCAAAATTATCCAGCAGTGAGTGAATGTTCGCTCCAGCATTATTCAGCACCAGTTCAAACACACTGAACAAGATTCTGCTGTCTCGATGCTCTCGCATCAACAATCGATTTAGTAAGGATTGCAAATAATCTGCATCGTTGGCTTTCCAAACATTCTCAACGCGAACCAAACGACAAGGTTTAAACTGCGGAAGCATTTCTGGACATTGATATTTTAGTAGCTGGCGTACCAGCAAATCTTGTCCTTCGGGAAGGTCTTTAACCTCTCGCAGAGAATTACCCGCCAACATCACAGCTCCCTCTTCAATAAAAATATCGAAAAGTTCTTTTCCAGAAACCATGCCTGCTAATATTTTAAAAACTTCATGCCATTTCACATCACCACAATTTTTCCTTACTATGCCTTGCCACTCTGACATTTTAGCAATATGTCTTGCTGCAAAATACTCCTGGTAAGAAGGGTGACGAAACTCCCATCGACGCGGAGTCTGCTGAAGTATTCTCTTCCAGTAAGGAGCAAGGTCATCACTTTGTATTAACAGATCAAATTTTTCTTTTTCAATGTCGGACTTATCGTACCCTGGCTCCTCTTTTTGATAGCGCTGAGCTTTTCCATCCAACATTTGCTGAAAAGAAATCTCGGCCAATTGATCCATACATTTTTCTAATTCACTTTGCTCTTTACCGAATTCCGCCAACAAATGTTTGAACCACTGCGCATAAATCTCAGCCCTGTTATCCAATCCTTCCAGCAGCTCACTATCCTCCAGAGTGCGAATCATTTTCAGTAAAAGGGGTGTCTTCAATAGTTCCGGCGTAAAAGCAGCAAGTTCCTTTATGGCATTATTTTTTGCGGCATCTCCCAGATAAACACTGCTTTCTTTTGGGTCGAGAGCCTGAAAGGTCATTTGAAAGGCAGCTCCTTCGCCACGCTTGATAATCGCATCGGTCGCCAG
>JABJCF010000550.1 GCA_018665625.1 Nitrospina sp.
AATTTCTAAAAAGATTGGGATAAATACCGGAGGAATTCGTAGCTCTCATTATTCTTCGGCAACGGTTCAAGACAGGCAATCCATTATTTCTTATGTGTTTTTTAATGGCAAAGCCTTGACGGAGAAAGTGGGCGACTTGTTCGACCTCTTCAATGAACTGTTTTCGGAGTATAGCTTTGAAAATAGCAAGCGATTGATTGAAATCATTCGAAGTGCTAAAGCAGATATGGAAGATTCAATTGTTCCCAGTGGCAATCACTATGTGCAATCAAGATTACAATCGTATCATTCCCGTTTGGGAAAGTTTGATGAATTAACAGATGGGATAACGTATTACAGATTTTTGGAAGGTCTATTGGAGCAGGTAGAAAAAGATCCGCAGGCTGTAGCACACCAATTCCAAAAAGTTGCTGAGCGAATATTCACGAAGCAAAATATCCTTTTCAATGTAACCTGTGAGGAAAAAGATTATCCGAAAATTGAAAAGCGCCTAAACAGTCTTTACGACCTGCTGTCTGATGGGAAATCGGAAGTCGAAAAATGGGACTTCAAGGCAGTTTCAGAAAATGAAGGGTTTTTAACGGCTAGCAATGTGCAGCATGTTGGTAAGGGTGCAAATTTATATGAAATGGGTTTCAAATATTCGGGGCAATTTGAAGTTTTGAAAGGGCTTCTCCGCACCGGTTATCTTTGGGACAAAGTTAGAGTGCATGGCGGGGCTTATGGAAGCAGCAATTCTTTTAATTTTTTAACGGGCGATTATGGTTTGGTTTCCTACCGCGATCCTAATCTCTCCGAAACGTTGGGTGTTTACGATGAAATTGCGGATTTCCTGTCCCAACTGGATATCCCTCCTGAGGAGTTAACGAAAATTATTATTGGCTGTGTTGGGAAAATGGATCCCCCATTAACGCCGGATCGCAAAGGATCATCGTCTATGGTCGATTACCTCACGGGGCGAACTCATGAGATGAAATTGCAGTTCCGTCGCGAATTATTGTCAACGCAGTTGGTGGACTTGAAAAAATATTCTGAACTTTTTGAAAAGATTCGGGATGAGGGAAAGGTCTGCGTTCTAGGAAATGAAAGTAAATTAAAAAAAGAAAAGACAGTGTTCAGTGAATTGGTACAAGTCTTTAATTAATTAGTCAAACCTGCCTGACAACGAAAAAAAATTAAAGGTAAGGATAAAGCATGAGTTCTAAAAATAAAGTGGTGTTTGTAGAACCTTCCTCTTCACCACAATTCAACCTTAAGGGAATCGAAATTCATCAACTCCTGGATCGAGATTCATGTAGCAATTTTTCTGCCTATCTGGTGAAACTCGAACCGCATCAGGTAAAAAAGGCCAGCTTTCATAAAAAAGGCGAGGAATTGTATTATGTTTTGTCTGGCTCGGGGCAGGCGAAACTGGGAGATGCTTCCTATTCCCTTAAAACCGGGTGCTTTTTTCGGGTCCCTCCCAGCACAATCCATGAGTTCACCACTGAAGGGGACTCTCTTCATCTGCTAAATTTTCATAGCCCGCCCGTTTTTGCCGATCATGACACCTATTTTGTGGAATGACATTTCCTGCCAACGGATATCCAAAAATTTTGATTTAATCTAAAGTTAGAATCTTTCCTTGTCGATAAATTAAGAGACCGGAAATTGGGTCTTAAGAATTAGAGCGACCGGGCAAACTCCATTGCTTTATCCATATCAGGAAGTTTCGCTAATTCAGAGACAATTTCCAGATATCGTACAATTCCCTTTTTGTCCAGAACGAATACAGCTCGTGCAAGCAGGCGATTTTCTTCGATCAATAGCCCGGTCTTTTTTCCAAACTCGGCATCACGGTAGTCTGATAAGAAGGTGATGTTGTTTATTTTGGCATTTTTAGCGAACCGTTTTTGTGCAAAAGGTAGGTCACGACTGACCGTTATCAGATGGACAGTTTTGTCCAGGCCCTTATTTTCTTCACTAAGTATATGAGTTTGTTTGTCGCAGGTGGGAGTATCCAGGGAGGGAACGACACTCAGTATTGTCACCTTGCCTTTGAACGATTGCAAATCAATCATGTTCAGTCCCAGGTCAGGGAGGTGGACGGTCGGGAGTGTTTTTCCCACCTGCGATTTTTCTCCCATCAAAGTTAAAGCCTTCCCGTGTAATGTAATGGTCTGGATTTCCCCAGACCAAGCGAAACCCGCAAAAGTTAAAAAACCTGCTAAAAGTGAAATCCCAATGGATGGAAATTTTATGTCCATTTTGTTGCCCCTTTTATTACAATAAAAGCATGAGTGAATTTAGCACAATTTCTGCGCTTAAAAAAAATATCAAAGCGTGTACTATTTGTGAATCCGATCTTCCATATGCTCCAAATCCGGTATTTTCATTTTCTGCCAGATCGAAAATATTAATTGTCGGTCAGGCTCCAGGAACTAAGGTGCATGAGTCAGGTATTCCCTGGAACGATGCCAGCGGTAACCGATTGCGGGAATGGATGCAGGTATCGAAAGACCAATTTTATAATACAAAATATTTTTCAATTGTGCCTATGGCATTTTGCTATCCCGGAAAGGGGAAGTCTGGCGATTTACCGCCACGGCCCGAGTGTGCCGAAAAATGGATGCAACCCATTCTTGAGAAGATACCGCAAAGGCAACTCACGCTTTTAATTGGTCAATATGCACAGGGCTGGTTTTTGAAAGTTAGAAAAAAAGCAACCTTGACCGAAACGGTAAGAAACTGGAAAGAATATCAACCCGAATATTTTGTATTACCACATCCTTCGCCTCGTAATAATATTTGGCTTAAGAAAAACCCTTGGTTTGAAAAGAAAACGGTGCCGCAACTGAGAAAAAGAGTTGAGCAGTTAATTTCTTAAGAATCAAAATTCTACGACGGTAACGCCGGTCCCACCTTCTTCGCGTCTTCCAGGGGAAAATTGTTTGCAAAGCCCAGTTTTCTCAAGATAGTTTTTGACCAGGCTTTTTATCGTTCCCATTCCATGTCCGTGAATGAGGATCACTCGCGGGACCTTGGTCACTATTGCATGACTGATGAAGGCCTCCATTTTTGTTTCAGCTTCTTCAGAGTTCATTCCTCTCAGATCACAGGAAGACCCGCCTGAAGACCCAGCTTCGATGTTCATTGAAAACTTTTTGGCTTCTTTTTTTGGATGAGGTTTTTGCTGAGGGTTACCACGTATTGAAGTGGTTTCTACGGTGGTGTTGATGTTTCCCATGCGAACCCGCACCTTTTTCTTTCCCTTTGCAGGTTCGAGAAGGGTTGCCGTGGCGCCCAGGCTCAAAAGTAATATGGTGTCGCCAGAATTTAATTTATCTGAGGTAAGACTCCAATCCTTTAGGTCGTATTCAGATTCCAGGGGTCTCTTGCCAATCGCTTGAATTCTCTTTTCAACTTTTCTTATTTTGGGTAAAGCTTTTTCCCCTTTGATTTCCTGAATCATGTTTTGGATTTCAGCTTTTCCAGCTCGGACCTCTGCTTGTAGCTTTTTGTTTTTATTTTTCTGAAATTCTTTTTCTTCTTCGCGAAGTGTTTTCGTTATCTGATTCTGTTCCCGATTCAATTGTTCAACTTCTGCTTTTAGGCTTTTTATTTTTTCTTGATCCTGATGCATTTGCAAACGCTGCTGGGTCAGGTCTTCGAGCAAACTTTCAGCACGTTTATCTTTTGCTTGATATAGGTTGCGTGCATGATCAATGATATTTTGCTGCAATCCCAATCGCTCGGCGGTGTCGAGAGCGGCACTTTGGCCGGGAGCCCCGAAAATCAGGCGATAAGTTGGACTGATCGTATCAAGATCGAATTCAGTGCAGGCATTTAAAAAACCTTCCTGGGTTTGAGCCAGTATTTTTAAAGAAAAATAATGCGTAGAGACCAGTGTCATTACATTCTTTCTTTTAAGCTCCAGAAGAATTGATTCAGCGAGAGCGGCTCCTTCATTGGGGTCTGTGGCTATACCCAACTCATCCAGAAGTACCAGGGAGCCTGAGGTCGCATTATCAATAATGCGAATAATTTTTTCCATATGGCCGGAAAAGGTGGACAGCTTCAATTGAATATTCTGGTCGTCGCCTATGTCTGAATATATTTCCGGAAAAAAAGGGATATGTGAGTTTTTCTTCACAGGAAGAAAAAGTCCAGATCGAGCCATTAAAGATAACAGGCCGAGAGTCTTCAAAGTTACCGTTTTACCCCCTGTGTTAGGGCCTGAAATAATGACAACTTTTGTCGACTCTTCCCATTCGATGGTATTGGGAATTACGGTCTCACCATCCAGCGTTAATTCAGGATTCCGTGCTTCCTTCAATTGCATTCTGGATTGCCGGTTCATGGGGCATTTTACGGCATTCATGGTTTTAGCAAGGCGGGCCTTGGCATATATGAGATCGAGAATTGCCAGGCTTTCCATATTCTTTTCCAGAGGTTCTCTGTGTTGACTTGTCTGCATTGCAAGTGACTGCAAAACGCGGGCTTTTTCCTGCGCCACTTTCAATCGTGCGATTTTTAATTGGTTATTGAGAGGAACAACCGATGCGGGTTCGATGAAAAGTGTCTGACCAGTTCCTGAAATATCATGGACAATACCATCTACCTTGGATTTATATTCAGCGCGAATGGGGATTACCATTCTTTCCTGTCGCTCGGTGATGTAAGAATCCTGCAACGCTTCTTTAATTGTAGTGCTGGAAAAAAGCTTGCGGATTTTTTCTTCCAGTTTGCTGCGAGCGATTTCTGCTTCGCGGAGAGCCTGTTTTAATTCCGGTGTGGCATTCTCTTTTATATTGCCTTCGTCATCGATGCATCGAATTAGATCATTTAGGAAATCTTTTAACGGATCAAGTTGTAACAGCCAGTTTTGAATGTTTGGAAAGGCGTCTTTTTTCTCTACATCTTTGCAAAGGTTTCTGCAAAGCCGTAAAAGTTTCATAATGACAAGGCACTGCTTGGTATCGATCTGGTGTTGTTCATCGACATCTTTAAAAATAGGGCGAATGTCCTCAAACCGGTCCATGGAAAACGATTCGAGAGAATCCAGCAAAGCCATCATCTCAGCCGTTTCTTCCAATCGCTTTTCTGCAGTTTCAAAATCCGTTTCAGGTTTTAAATGAAGACAAAAATTATGTGTGTAAGGCGAGCAGGTGTGATTTGCCAGGGCTTTGGTGATCCGCTCCCAACCCAGGAGCTTCATCGACTTGACTAATAAAGGATTGGTTTCAGCGGAAGAAGCCTCGCTCATAGCAGGGATTGAACCAGAGTGGTTTCTAAAAGGATGTTGACCTTCGCATCGTAGAGCCGGTGGGGGTCGCGAAACCTTTTAAACCCGTATAACAAAACTGCGAGGTCTTTCTTTATTTTGTTCTGGTAGCTTATTTTTTTTTCACCTGCCACCAGTTTATTATTTTGATTCTGTATTTTCTGAGTTGTGATCGTAACTATTTTTTCGAAATCTACCGTTTCCGTGTTGAAAAAAAGATCGTATTCAACAAGGTTTTCTCCCATTACTTCAAATTGGTTTTCGCCTTTTCTCTCAGCAAACAAGGTGCCAATTTTACCATTTCGGTTATTTGGTTTCGGGCTTTCGGGTCCTGGAAGTTCGAGTGAGGCGAGGTTTTTCCCCTTGTTCAGGCGGGCCCAGTGGATCGTTCCCAGGTGGTTATTTTCTCGCGTCATCCTCACTATATTTGGATTCAAACTGCGTTTTTGTTTTTTAATCCATTCGACCAAATCGGGGATTTCATTTTCAGGGAGGAAATGTCCTCCATGTGCCGTTCCTTTTTCTGCATGCTCGCGATAAATCACGGGGTATCTCATATCAGAGAGTATTTTGTTCACACGACGGCTCAACTGTATAGGAAAGATAGGGTCATGCGCTCCCTGAATCATATAGATGGGAGTATTTCTTAAATTGATAAGGAAGTTCATGAAACGCGGAGTGATGCTTCCGGCTATGGGTATGAGGCCGGCAAACCGATCTGGATAAAACATTCCAATAGTGTAAACACCAATGGCACCGTTGGACAGTCCTGCCAGAAAAACTCGATTGTCATCCACGTTGTATATGGATCGTACATGATCCATTAAAGCCAAAACCATGTCTTCAGCCGGACGCGACCACCAGGCTCCCATAGGATAGGATGGGCAAACAACAATGAACTCATTTTTCAGCCTCTCCGCCCATTTGGAAACAGTGGTATCGCCACTTCCCCCCATACCGTGCAATACAATAACCATTGGTAACGGAGTGTCGACAGTTTTTGGATGGTATAGAGCGTAGGGGTATTCCTTACCATTACTTTTAAATTTTAGTCCATTTTGCAGGCCGCGTTTTTCCGCCGAAGGTTTTACCTGTTGCCTTAAAAGAGTTTTTACAGTTTCGTGAGAAACTTTTTTTCCTTTCAAGCGATTTAGGATTTGTGCTTCTTTATCCGAATCGTTGGTGGATAAGAAAAGATCAATATCTGCCTTGAGATCGTAGGTATCTATTGTTCGGCTTGACTCGATTCCGGTCGAGCAAGAAGCCGAAAACAACAAAATAAGCAATACATTTAATAGTTTCATAGTTACCACAGTATCGAATATTAAAAACATTGTAAAGGTTTTAGGTCTTACCTAAACGACTAATTTTATTGGATTTTTTTGCTCTCCTGATGTACTATTTGTTGCAGTTTAGCTGTTTTGAAATTCCTTAACTCTTCTTACGGCCCCCCTGATGAATCAAACACGGAAACCTGTTCAAAACCTTTTAAAAACCTTTAGTTTGGGGACTTTGTCTATAGGCAAAAACCGCAATGACACGCAAGAGTCTTCCGGGTTGACCCGAATGTTTACCCTGAAAAAAAATGGTATGGAATATGTGGGGCAGTTGCGAATAAGCCCGGATGCTCCAACAGTTAAGGTTGAGATATTCAACGAAAACTTTTTCGATGAATTCGAGCAGCCTGAATCGGCAGTGTTGGAAAACCTCACCCAAAAAGTGTTGAGCAAAGTGAAAAAGGAAAATGATGTTTCTGATTCAGTTAAAGCCTCGATCAAAGACTTTATAGAAGGCCAGGAGTCAGATGATTTTGAATTAGAAGCTGTAGAACATAGTTCCCCAGAAGAAATAAGAGATATTGAGGCTATGTTTAACAGGCTTAATCAAGAATATTTTAATGACAAAATAAATGCCACCGTCAAATGGGGGCGCGATGTAAAAACCCAGAATAAGAGCGGATTTCGCTACGGGTCTTACGATGAAAACAAAAAGCTCATCAGGGTCCATCCCAGACTAAAGCAGGACTTTGTTCCCGTCTACGTTCTGGAATTGACGGTTTATCATGAAATGTGTCGCCAG
>JABJCF010000551.1 GCA_018665625.1 Nitrospina sp.
ATTCAAAATGGCAAATATCTACTACATGGATCAGCAAATCGGCATCTCTAACCTCATCCAATGTGCTTTTAAACGAAGCGACCAAATCATGAGGGAGCTTGTTTATCAGACCTACAGTGTCTGAGAGTAAAACGGGATAAGGAAAGTTCTTTTTGATTTTCCTAACAGTGGGGTCAAGAGTCGCAAATAACTTATTTTCAACCAAAGTGTCTGCGCCGGTAAGTTTATTCATTAAACTGGATTTCCCAACATTGGTGTAGCCTACCAGTGCTACTTTAAAAAGGTTTTGCCGGCTTTTTCGTTGAGTCTTTCTTTCTTTGTCGATTTGTTTGAGTTTTTTTTCTAGCTTATTAATTTCATTTCGAATCATTCGTTGGTCGAGTTGGATTTGGGTTTCGCCCACATCCTTCATTCCAATACCGCCTCTTTGTCGGGAGAGATGCCCCCACATTTTTGTAAGGCGTGGAAGTGCGTATTTTAATCGAGCTAGTTCGACTTGAGTTTTGGCTTCACGTGTGCGCGCATGATCACTGAAAATTTCTAGAATCAGCCAGGGCCGATCTATTACCCGGCAATTCAATACCTTTTCCAGTTCACGATTTTGTCGGGGGGATAACTCTTCATCGAAAATAACCACCTCGGGAGAATGATGCAGGGTGGCCTGCTTGAGCTCTTCTACTTTTCCGCTTCCCAAAAATGTTTTGGTATTAATTTCGGATAACTTCTGGGTTAGTTCGGCCACCGGTTCATACTCTGCGGTTACGGCAAGACCGTTTAGTTCTTCTAGTGAAATTCCAGTTGGAGAAATATCTCCCGGTAAGCGCACTCCTACCAGTATGGCTTTGGTAGATGACGACTTAGAATAGGTGAATGGACTGGATTCTTGTTTCACGAATCAAGAACGAAAATTTTAAGGTAGGAACTATCAGAGAGTAATAATTTTGGGGTCATTTAATTTTTCGCAATACTTGCTTTTAGTTTGATGTATCTCTCGTTCATTTCATCCAGTCGCTGAACCAGGATATGTACCAATTGGCTTTGGAATTTCTTTTGGATAGCTAAATTGAATTTTTCAATGATTTCATTGGTTATTTTCATAACCACAACTTGTTCGGAAGCCGCGATGGCACTTGTGTTTCTTGGGTGCTTGCTGATTAAAGAGATTTCACCAAAAATTGACCCGGCTTTCAGTTCTGCTATTGTGATTACTTCCGGGTCCTGTAGAGATATGTGGTTTTCCTTTACATTGACCTTGGGCTTTTTTTTGATCAGTATCGAACCAGTGAGGATAACAAAAACGGAGGCGTCCATATCGCCTTCTGAGATAATTACCTCATTGGATTTGAACTTCTCAAAAATTCCCGAAGTATTGACTAGCTTGGCTCTTTCAGATTCTGAAAACTCTTTGAAAAAGGGTAATTTCTCAATAAATTCTTCAATTGGATTTTTTTCCAAGAATTACCTCTGTGACATGAGTGATTAGTTAGCAGGTTGTGATAATGTGACTAATTAATTTAACCTTATTCAGGAAGTTTTGTCTTCATATTTTTTTGTTAATGACTCGATAAAATTTTGAGTCTCCTTCATTTTGGTGGCGTTCTTCTTTTGCCTAAACACCAAATGAGCTAGTTTTGCATACATGATAGCGTTTTTACCGTCATTTATCTCGTCATAAATTTTTCCAATTGTTAAATGAGTTTGGCCTTTATTTGTGTTGAAGCGCAATGCTATTTTAAATGCCCAGGCAGCTTGTTCGTAACTGCCTAAAGGCAAGCTTTTTATATTTGCATATTGAAGTAATGCTACTTTTTCAAGGTCATCGCGAGAATCAATAAAGCGCTGCGCTGCCAGATATTCATTTCCTAATTCAATGAGTTCTGGGGATGCATTGCCACTTTTCCCTTCAATTCGTTTTTTCAATATTTTTATTCGATTGCCAAAAGCAAAAAGTTTTTCCTTTAGTTGATCCGGCGACATTTCACCATCCATCAATCCATCCGCACCTTCGTTTTCAGAACCTCTATTTCGACGATTAGCGTCTGAATCATCTTGGAAAGATTCCAACCCACCTCGGGCATTTAATATACCGTCTCCAAAACCACCCGTTTCCTCATCGCCTTGTTTGTTGGCTCTATTCTTTAAAGCAGCTTTAGAACCACCTCTTCGAAGGTTTGCTTGTTTGATATCTGCCTGAATGGACTGTCCAAGCTGTTTGGCTCTTTTTAAGTTGGCGCTATTTTTCAGCTTGCTGCTTTGTAGCTCTGAATCGCGGCTGCGCTTGTCTTTTTGTATTGATGCAAGCACTTCTCTGTTGGCATTTGCTGCATCCTTTTTTTGGATTGTTTGTCGTCTTTTCATCGAATTTTTAGCATCATTCATTTGAGCTAAAATTTCAGCAGCTGTTCTTTCTGATGCCTTTTTGTAGTCGCGTGTGCTTTTTTGCAGGGTGTCTTCAGCTTGGGCCATAGCCTTTCCAGATTTGTCTTTGGAGTCATCCATGGTGACTACTTTATCAACCTGGAAATCCTTGTAGGCCTCTCGGCTTGATTCCAGGATTTCATCGGAATCTGCCTGTGCTGCAGCTAACTCTGCTTTGGCTTCCAATAATGAGTCTTGAAGGCTGCCTGTTTCTTCCTTCCAAACTTGATTTTGATCTTTCAGTACTACGGAAATTTCTTTTGTTAGACTTTTAGCCTCTTTGCGCATATTTTCGAGTTCCTTGCGCATATCATCCTTGCCTTCTAAAAAATCCTGTTTGGCGGTTTCAAGGCTATCGACAATCTCCTTATTGATTTCGGCTGTTTCTTTTTGTAGTTCTACTAATTCATCCTTTAGCTTTAAAGCCTCCTCCTTCATTGCCAGTGAAATGTCCTTCATAATTTTTTGAGTTTCGATTCGAATTTTCTCCATTTCTTCACGGAGAATTTCCTGCTGCAATTGCATCTGTTCGCGAAGAATTTCCTGATCGCGCAAGATCTCATCTCTATTGATGGAATCGAATTGGAAAGTGTCTTGGGCCATAGAAACGGAGTTCCAGAAAAAGACAAGGCAAACGATCGATCCCAAAATTAAGAATTTGCGGAAAGCTGCAGATCGGGCAATTGAGGTATTTGAACTCAAAGTGAGTGCGGTATTGGGCATTTTAAGATGGATTAGTTATATTACTAAATTATAACAACTTATCGGAAGATTTAGGCGGAATTTAATATCAAAAACCCGAAACTTGCATCGACCCCAAGAAAAAGAGGTGGGATTTTAAATAAATGAGAGGTTATGGGCATAGGGCAGGGTATTATAAGGAGAATTTTGGTAACTTTTATAAGACTTGAACATGAAAATTAATTTAGCTGACTCAATTGGTGCGGACTGCTCTTCCATCGACGATGGACAGGTGCTTTTCAATCAGGTTTATCCTGAGATTAAGGAGAGGAGATCGGTCGAGATCGATTTCAATGGAGTTAAATCTATTTTAACCCCATTTTTGCGAAATTCCATAGGAAGAATGTTGGATTTGATTGGCAAAGAAGTTGTTATGGAAAGGTTGGTTTTTTGCAATATTTCGCAAGAGCAATTAAAACTGGTCAATAACTATATTGATAGAACGGATCTGGAACAAACCCAAAACGATTCTAGAGAATCTCTAATGGAATTGTTTGAAGAGGACGAATTAGGCGATTCAGGCATGCAATAAGATGGGATTTTTTGAGAATAAGGAAATAAAAAAACTTAAAGCAGATGTGAATATGGACCCCAATGACCCTGGGGCTCACTTTAATCTTGGTGCGGCTTATAACAAGGCAGGAAAGATTCACGATGCTGTGCGTGAGTTTGAAGAAACGGTAAAAATTCATTCTGGTTCAGCCGAAGCTCATTTTAATCTTGGGGTTTTGTACGCTAGTTTAAATAAGAGTGAAAAAGCTATCGTACATATTCTTAAAGCTGGCAACCTTTTTGGCGAAAAGAATGATTCGGTTAATAAAATGGAGTCAAGGAGACTGCTAAAAGAGTTCTATAAAAAGTTTGGCTTCAAACCTGAAGACATAGCCGTAGAATAATTAATTTTATTTAACAGAACTCCTGCTTATAACCCAACTGACGAATGGCTTCGTAAACAGCAATGCTTGCGGCGTTGGCAATATTGATAGAGCGAACCCGGTCATCGTATTGTGGTATTCGGTAGGTCTTTTCATCATTCGATTCAATAAGAGCCTTGGGCAGTCCTCGCGTTTCGCTTCCAAAAAACAAATAGGAGTCTTTTTGGAAAGAGTGTTCGAAAAATTCACGTTTCCCTTTGGTGGAGAAAAAAACCTTTGGGGCATTGGCAGGAATTTTTTGAAAAAAACTATCTAGGTCTGGATAAATTTTTACAGTAACAAATTTCCAGTAATCCAGACCTGCACGTTTTAATTGTGAATCATTTATTTCGAAACCCAGTGGCTCAATTAGATGTAGAGTGGCCCCGGTTGCCAGGCAGAGCCGGCCAATAGTTCCGGTGTTCATAGGGATTTCTGGTTCAACCAATACGATATTTAAATTATGAGGCATTTAGTAGGGTTCCTGATTAAAAAGGAGAGGAAGATTGGATCAGTATGAACAATTTTTTAATTGCCCTTACTGCGGGCAAAGAATCTCTGTGTTGTTAGATTTGTCGGTTCCCGCTCAAAGTTATATAGAAGATTGTGAAGTATGTTGTCGCCCCATCGAAATTAGTTGCGAGGCCTGTGATGACGAGGTAACACGTTTTGATGCGAATGCTTCCTGAAGACTTTCCCCTCTTTAAGATTTTTTCTTTGTCTTTTTACGTTTTGATTTTTTCTCAATCTTTTTGGTGACTTCGTAATCGCCCTTTCCTTTCCAATTGATCTCAAGGTAGGGAGGCAATTGTGTCGCGCGGTCCAATTCGGCAGATTCAACCTGTTCGGGGCTCAGGTTAAACGTTTCTGACAGGTCTGAGCCATTTAGTCTGGCATCCATTATATTGGCATTCTCGAAATTCACTCCAGAAAGATTGGCCTTGGTGAAGTTAGATGCAACCAGAGTTGCTTCTGTAAAGTCCACTTCCAAAAGATTGGCATCTGTAAAATTAGCTTCACTGAGTGTAGACCAGCTGAAATCGACCCACCTTAAATCTGCACCGGTAAGGTTAACGCCAACCCATTCAGCATCTGGCGAATAAGCGTCATGAAGATCTGCGTTTGAAAGGTCAGCTCCTGTTAGATCGACCTCGATCAAGTTTGCATTGCTTAAGTTGGTTTGGCTTAGGTTTGAGTTGCTAAGGTTGGCTTTTGCCATATTTGCGTTTTGAAGATCCAGTCCCGTTAAATCAAGATCCGTTAAACTGGCTCCATATAGTTTATCCTTGGAGTCTAGCACTTTTTGCTTTTCGGCTTTGGCCTTGGCCTCGAGGCGTCGAACTTCCTTGAGCTCTTCTTCGCTTAAATCATCGTCATGCGAATCGTCTTTTCTGAATCTCGAATCTTCAGCCATTAGCTTATGGTTTTTGACGTTTTAGGTTATGGAATTTTTCAGACTTGCTTCAAGTCTTTTTGCATCCAGATTTTGCCCGATAAAGACCATTTTGTTTTCGGGTTTGTCCTCTCCCCAAGGTTTATCAAAACGTCCTTCGAACATCATATAAACAGATTGGAATATATAACGATTGGTAGAGCCTTTCACATTGAGAATCCCTTTACCGCGAAACACATCCATCCCTTCCATTAAAAAAAGCATTTGTAGCCAGTGGTTTAATCGGCTTGGATCAACAAAGTCCGGGAAGGTCAGGGAAACAGATGAAATGCCGTTATCCGCTTCATGGTGGTGAGTCGAAAAGGAATTTTCATCCAGAACATTTTTAATATCGAACCCTCCGATATTAAGTATTTGGTCTAAATCTGTCTCCGCATGGTTGGTGTGATAAATTTTTGCTGTTGGGTTGATCTGTCGAACCTTTTTTTCAAGATCGACCAGCTCATCAGGGGAGACCAAATCGGTTTTGTTAAGTAAGATGACATTGGAAAAAGCGATTTGTTCCCAAGTGACTTCCGTTTCATTTAAGTTTTTCCAGATATGCTTTGAGTCTACGAGAGTAATGATGCCATCCAATTTTAAAGAATGTGATAATTCGTCTTCCACAAGAAAGGCCTGAGCCAGTGGGCCGGAGCTGGCAAGACCCGTGCTTTCGATTATTATTGCATCAAATTTTTCTTGCCTTTCAAGTAACCGGTTTAATGTTTCAATCAGGTCACCACGTATGGAGCAACAAATGCAGCCGTTGCTCATTTCAAAAATGTCTTCATCGGCTCCAATAACGAACTCAGAGTCGAGGCCAATTTCTCCGAATTCGTTTTCGATTACGGCGATTCGTTTGCCGTGGTTTTGTTTTAAAATATAGTTGAGGAGTGTTGTTTTTCCAGAACCAAGAAACCCAGACAGCAGGGTTACGGGTAATTCTTTATTGTTGTTATCCATGAGGCATAAGCTCTGAAAATTTTCTAAAGGGTTCTTATTATAATACTGAAAAAAATTTTGTTAAAATAAATATGACGCCTTATTGCTAAAATCGATTGCGAAAGCGCCTGTGGGAGTACGATTTTAAAAAAGAGGGGTTTGAAAAAGTAAACTTTGAGAGGTTATGAGCGTGGGAAAAGAACAAATCAATAAAATATATATTTGGTTGGCAATCGGTTTTATTCTTATGCTGCCTTTTTTTTACTTTGATTACAGCCCAAAAGATAATGTTGAGCTTAGAAAAGGCATTGCGGTGGTAAGATATATGTCAGCGCAGCGTCAGTTGCAACGCTCCAGCTTCTTGGTGGCTTACCCAGAAGGAACTCCCGAGCAATTTCTTGACTGGATGTTCTCCCCTATGGGAGCCGCAGAATGGCCACCTTATGAAGGGGGTTTAGAGTTCAGTCCTGAAGAAGAAAAAATGGTTCGAAAAACAGGAATGCCATTTATCCCGGCCGGTCTTTTATTGATTCCTCATGAGCCGGATACGGAGAATGGAAGGCAGGTGGTGGTTAGTGCCGATGCCGAGACCCGTTTTTTAATTGCCGAAGGTTATGAAAGCCCTTCCGACCCACCCGTCCTTGTAAAGGAGTGGGCTTTCCCTGAAATGGGAGGAGAATAGACCTATTTTATCTGGATATAAATTTTGTCGGGAAACCTTAAGGTTGATGGTGTTGCTTTTTTGTGTGTGGGTTTCCTCTTATGCAGTTGCTTTTTCTGGAACAACGAACCCAGAGAATCTCAATATGATTTTTCTGGAACCGGGTTGCTTTCAAATGGGCAGCGAAGAATTTGTTTCTGAAGAGCCAATCCATAATGTTTGTGTGTCATCATTTTATCTTGATAAGTTTGAAGTGAGCCAGGGGAACTTTGAATCGGTGATGGAGATTAATCCCTCCACACTTAAAGGTCCTGATTTTCCAGTAGTGAATGTTTCATGGATTGAAGCAAAACAATATTGTCGAAAAAAGGGCGGAAGGTTGCCCTCTGAGGCGGAGTGGGAATATGCCAACCGCGCCGGGACAAGCACCTCCTATTTCTGGGGTGACAATATGGAAGGCGATTTTGCATGGTACAAGGAAAACTCTTTGGCGGTTATGCACACGGTGGGAGAAAAGAGGGCCAACCCATGGGGGTTTTACGACATGAATGGAAACGTATGGGAGTGGGTTGCAGACTGGTACCGTGAAGATTATTACGAGACCAGCGCCCTATTAGACCCCGACTACAATCCTCAGGGGCCACCAGCGGGCCAGTTTTTAATTATCCGAGGTGGGTCCTATAAAGATGATCCTTTTTTCCTAAGATCCGCTACCCGGTTTTGGTATGAGCCTATTATTAAGGCGGGTGACTTGGGTTTTCGTTGCGCTGCTGACCCGACAAAAGAGGTGAAATAAAATAATGCATTTTGGCATCTTAATATTAAAGGTTGTTTTAGTTTCTCTTTTTATTTTTATCCCACCTGTAAAAGCAGAAGTGATTGAAGTAGAAATTTTTAAATCAACATTTATTCCTACAGTGGTGAAAGTTAAAAGAGGGGACACTGTAAAGTGGGTGAACAAAGAAGAACTGCTGCATACGGTTACCAGTGGCAAATCACCCATTCACGATGAAAAATTTAATGTCAGTTTTCTTGTAAAGGAATATGAGGTAAAGGTTGATTGGCCAGCGGGTGTGATTGATTATTATTGTGCTATTCACAATGCCACTATGCGTGGTGTGATTGTGGTAGAGGATAAACCATAAAATAAACGGGTAAGTGTTAGTGATATTGACTTTATGCGTTTTATGAAATAAATTTAGTCCAAAATATCTTTTCTGTTTAGTCATATAAATTTGTAGATGATTGGAAGTAGAGATGTCTAAAGACAAAGTAGGAAATCTAAAGTTTGCCAAGAAAGACCTTCGCTTTGCTGATTTTAGAGGTGCCACCCTTGTTGAAGCTAACTTGAGCGAAACCAATCTCACGGAAGCAGATTTAAGAGAGGCCGATTTACAAGGCGCAAATTTAAGTAAGGCAAATATGCAGGGGACTTTTCTAAGAGATGCAAACCTTCGCGGTGCCGACCTTAGTCTTGTCACAAACCTTTTAGCTGTTGATGTTGAGTCTGCTTATATAGACAAAGTAAGTACGTTCCCCTCCTATATCCAAATAAGATGGAAATCCGATCGGGAGTATACTTGCAAAGATATTATTCCCAGGGAAAAGAGCGGAAGAAGAGAAAAGGGTAGAAGGTTCAAAGATAAATCAAGACTTTGGGGGAATCGACGGAAGAGCTCTGACAGGCGAGCTGAAGAAGACCGTCGAGCTGCAGCAAAAAAGTTAAAAGATAAAAAAGCCAAGGCCAAGAAAGAAAAAGAGGCTAAAAAAAAGTAAGCCTTTTCCTGCCAAAAAAGTTTTTTGGATTCATTTCTGTTGCACCTGATTTCTCCCGGATTAAAAAATTTGTAAAGTATTTGCTGGATTCCCTACAAAGATATATTATTTGAGTCGTAGGCCTCCTATGGAAAATCAACCTAATATCTTGGAAACCCATTATGAAAAAAGTCGCTGTTGCTGATTGGAAAAAACTTGCTGATCGGGACCCCACCTATGCACTAGTCGCTAATGTGGATCTGGTAATCGTAAAATATGATGAAGAAGTATCGGTTTTCTATGGAAGATGTTTGCATAGAGGGGCTTTGTTGGCGGATGGTTTTATTAAAAACGATAATCTGATTTGTGGAGTACACCATTGGGACTTCCGCTATGACACTGGGGTTAGCGAATATGACAACGATGAACGTTTGGTCAAATTTAATGCCTGGGTTGAAGGTGGGCAAGTTCTGGTAGACGAGATTGAGATAAGTGAATGGGAGAAGGATAATCCTCAACCCTATCAAAGAGATCAGTATTTAGGGCTTTATGCTGATACTGAGGGAACTTCAAATGAACCGCATGTGGGGTTCATTCAGTCTTTAGCGAAAGACGGGCTGGAAAAGACCGGTCATCATGGCCCTGCATCTGCAATGGGAGTCTCGCGGGACGAGTTGCCACTTTGGGATGATATTCAAATTGTAACCGCGCAGATTTCTAAATTCCCGCACCTCGATGATGTAGAAGTGGGCACGGAAACCATCATTGGGCCTTCAGCTAAAAAACCTTTGAAATTAAAAATTCCCCTGTTTGTATCTGATATGAGCTTTGGGGCACTTTCAGAAGAAGCCAAACTGTCTTTGGCTAAGGGCGCTCAATTGGCGGGGACGGGAATTTGTTCCGGCGAAGGGGGCATGCTACCTGAAGAGCAGGAAGCAAATTCAAG
>JABJCF010000552.1 GCA_018665625.1 Nitrospina sp.
CAAAAAGGCTATCTAGGTGCTTTTCGTGTCGTGCCCCGAAAAGGTAATGCCGGGGCGGATGTGCACATTCTTAGGGTAGATAAAAATTATTTCAATGATTTATCCCCTATGACCAGCACTTTTTCGACCTATTTCTGGGAGGCAGAGTAAAATTTTACATGTCCAAATTAAATTTTATTTTGAATAACTTATTCTATTTATCCTTAGAAAAAGTGGATTTGCCGTGAATTGATTAGTACGAGTAGCAGGAAGCATTAGGAAAAAATCAAAAAAAAGCCAAATAACCTTTGATTTCTATTAGGTATAGTGGTATCTTTTCTAATGATTTTATTGCAAACTACATAAATAAATATATTCCGTAAGATTTCAACAACTTACTTAAAGAGATTAATAGAAAAAAAAGTTTTAAATAGTATTCAGTTTTATAAAAGTAGTTAGTTATCAACAAAACGTAGTCATAAACAAAACTTGGAGGAGAATAAGCATGAAAAAGAATTTATTGGCTGTAGTTGCATTGGCCGTCGTCGCATTCTTTGTGTCGACAGAAATAGCAAAAGCAGCCGACATAACTTTCAGCGGGCAGCTTCGAACTCGCTGGGAATCTAGCGAACATGGGGCTAATGGCGGTAATGGACAAACTGCGGCTCAGGTTGCAAGCGGGTTAGGTAACTCCTTTACCGGCGATCCTCAAGATGAGATCTTCACCTCGGCTCGACTTGCGGCAACAGCAAACATCAACGAGACCACATCCGCCTTCATCCAATTGCAGAGCGTTCGTACTTGGGGTAACCAAGTGGGTACTTCAACCGGTGGTACTGGTGCGGGTTCTGGTAACGCATCTCTAAGTCCAAGTAATACTGACGCTTCTGTTGGTCTACATCAGGCTTATTTCACTTTAAAGAATTTCCTCGGTGCGCCAGTAGATGCTAAAATTGGTCGTCAGCAAATTATGCTTGATGGTTGGCGCCTGTTTGGTAACACAATCTGGACAGCGGGTATGCAGACGCATGATGCCATGACTTTCCGCCATAAGCATAACAATATGAGTTGGGTTTTTGGATATATAGTCGCTGCGGAAAATGACAGGGTAGATGATCCAAATGATTCTACAGATAGAGAGAATTTATTGGCACACGTCAATATTAAGGGTGTTTTAGGAGGTCAGTTCTCTGGTATCCTAAATTGGGATTCAAATTCTTCTGGAACTGCTGCTCAAACCTTGGAAAATGATATAGCCACCATTGGTTTTCGTCAGGCAGGTAAATTATTTGGCTTAGATTACCGCGGTGAATATTATTACCAATGGGGTTCTGGTAACGGTCAAAAAGACACAGCCCTAACGGCGACTAATTTACAAACGGATGCTGATAGAGATGCGTACATGTTTGGTCTTCGTGTTGGAAAAACATTTAACAACGTATCATTGAAACCTGGTCTTACCGTCTGGTATGATTACCTCTCAGGAACCACTGACGATGATCAAAGAGGTAGCAGCTGGAATAGTTTCAATACCCTATATGATACGGGTCATAAGTTCTATGGCTTGCAAGATGTATTCTTGGGTGTAGGTAATGGTGGAAATGCTGGAACACAGGGCTTGGGACTTCAGGATTTTGCCTTGAAGGGAAAAATCAACCCAATGCCAGGTTGGACCTTGAAAGCACACTATCACTGGTTCTGGACAGCTGAAGGTGTAGCTCCAAATACAACGACGAGAAATTTCGCAAATACAACGGCAATAGGTGCCGGAGATCCTGATTTGGGTAATTTCTTAGGAAATGAGCTGGACATTACTGCAGTCACTAAAATGAATGCTAATACCAAGGTTATGATAGGTTATTCTAACTATAACCCAACTTATTCCTTTGCATCATTGAAAGACCAGGGAGCTCCTGGTACCACATTTGGAACCAACGCAGCAGACTGGGCCTACGTTCAGTTTGATGTAAAATTCTAAGTTTGTCTTTACAAAAACCCTCCGGCCCTTTCGGGTCGGGGGGTTTTTTTTTGTTTCCACTGCAATTGCTGGTAAACCGAATCCGAGTTATGATATCTTTTCAATGTTGTTCTCTTTTATCTTCCTTGAAAAATACCAAACCAACTATGAAATATAAATTGCTGACCTTATTGTTATTTCTGATCCCCTGCCTTGTTGAGGCAGAGCCTGAAGTCTTTAAATTAGACGGAAAGCATGTCCCTGCTATTGTTGCCAAAGTCAATGGAGTGCCTTTAAATTCCGCTCGATTAGAAGGAGAGTTTGTAGCTTTCCGTATGCGTTCAAAACATCAGGGAAAGGAAATTAAAACGTCTGAAGAGCTTCTGATCGCCCGTGAAGTTCTCAAAGCTGAGATCATGAAAGAAATAATCACTCAGAAAGCAAAATCCCTCGACATCAAAATATCAGCTGACCAAATTGACTCGCAAATTCAAGGCATCGAAGACAAGTTTCCTAATCATACCGCATTCATCACGGCTCTGGCTTTTCAACGTATGAATATAAAGGCTCTCAAAGAAAAAATTAAAAGTACCCTATTGGAAGACGAATTGATTCGCCATGAAATAGCCACAAAAGTAAAACTAAAAGATAATACTGTCAAAAATTTCTACAACGCCAATAAATCTAAATTTATGA
>JABJCF010000553.1 GCA_018665625.1 Nitrospina sp.
CCTCGAATTTCCACTGGTAGGTTAAAGGTTCAATTCCTGAGACATTAGCATTGAAGCTTGTAGTATTATCTGCAATTACAGTTTTACCTATCGGCTGTTGTATAAAGATTGTTGGGACATGTTCAAAAGTAGCCATAATGGTCTTGTTCCCATTCATCGTAATTACCAGCGGATTGGCTGAACCGGACGCGTCCCCAGACCATGAATTAAAAATGTATCCATCTTCAGGAACTGCTTTCAGGGTAACTTTTGATCCTAAAGGATAATCTGCAAGCTCAGGTAATATTGAGACATCGCCAGATTTAGCAGGCGCAATGCTTATTTTAATCGGTAGATTTCTACCTGTTTGTTGCGAATTATTTGAAGCCATTGGCCAAAAATATTTAGCTGGCATGTCATCTAGAGATTTTACGGAAAATATTCGCTCGTGGTTATTAAATAATAAATTACCATTATTGCTCATTAATAGACCTTTGCCCCTGTATTCATTATTTTCGAATTCTTTTATCTTTTTCCCTGTTTCAGACTTTAAAACAATTATGCCGGGATTTGTCACCATATTTCCTTTGAATGTATAGATTAAATCAGAATTTCCGATCACGGGCGTTATGGCATGATGAGCATCGGAATGCCATAATACCGCACCTGTGAGCCCGTCAAAAGAAGTTGCACCGGGAACTATGACATTACCTTTAGGCGTTATGACTGGACCCCCCATATAATCTTCGCTCCGCATTTCCCATATTTTTTCTCCTGTTTTTCCATTAAATGCAAATATGCCAGTTCTATTTGCGGATAAATAGACCATGTTGTTTTTCCCAATTGCTGGCGTGTGCGGCCTGCCACCATAATGACCTATGTTTGTTCCTTGAGGTGTAATTTGAAACTCATATTGCCATTTCTTTTTACCGCTTGTTGAGTCAATTGCGTAAAAATATTGATTTGCTGAAGCGAAGTATAAAATACCATTTTTATCTATAACTGGTGAAGTATTAATAAAATAGTCTTCCATTCTTTCTTCAAATTCTTCAGATACAGGATTCATTTTAAACACCCATTTTTCTTTTCCTGTTTTGCTATCAAGTGCATATAAGTTATTACCATGGCCCTCAGTAAAATATACTGTACCGTCATAACCAATTGCTGGAGGATATATACTGAATTGATTCTCGTCCCCGCGGAGTTTATCACCTCTAAACTTTTCGTTAGCATTAAAATCCCATAATAACTTGCCGTTTTTTGCATCAATAGCATAAATTGATTTTGTGGTATTCGAGGGATCAATTGACCTAAGATAAACAGTTTTTGTGTTATATACCGACGTAGCTAATATTCTATTCTGAGTTGGTTTTAAGTCATTTATTGCAAAACCCCAATTAACAATACGTTCTTCTGGGTTTATTGAATATAAAATGTTTTTTGGTTTGCCTGCCCATCCATCTTGAAGCGAGATATAAAGAGTTTTATCATAACCAATACTTACATGAGGTATTCTTCCGCCTTCTTCAAGAATACCATCTATTTCCGACGGTTCCATATTAATCCTAAATATCAAATCACCCGGATTTATTTGTTGTGGATACGCATTTATTGAGTATAGAAGTGCAGAAATGAATGGTATAATCTTCATGCGATAAATGTATTAATTTATTAACTTCAGCCTCCAGAAGACTTTTGAGTCTCTTGCAGACTGATAAATACTAGAATAGCCGCCCACTCCATTGAACGTTTCACCTTCGTTCTCCCAATTAGTCAAATCCAAGGAACTCTGCAACTGATACTTCTCCCATTCCATTGTGAAGAACTCCAGCTCAACTGCTACTCGAATTTCCACATTTCCCGGTTGTCTTTCGCTTGCAACAGTAGGATCAAATCCTCCACGAATCTCTAGCCCATCCAACAATCCGTCTTGATCCGTATCCGCAATCGTTGGATCTGTTTTGTGGACACTCACTTCTTCACCGTCTTTAAGACCATCTGAATCAGTGTCTGCATTGTTTGGGTCGGAATTAATCGCCTGCTCTTCAATGTCACTTAACCCGTCAAGATCCGAATCCTTGATTACGGTAAGCATAGCCGGTTCGCTTGTGACCTCACCGTGCTCGTTGGTTATTGTAACCGTAAACTCTCCGGAAAAGGATTCCTTGACGTTGTTAAGTTCCAAATCTGGCCCATCTGAGCCGCCCAACGGTAAACCGCTAAACTTCCACTGGTAATTCAACGGCGGCGTCCCCGTAGCTTCGACACTAAAACGTACGGTTGTTCCTGCCAGTGCTTCCTGAGACTCAGGCTGCATAGTTACCTTTGGGGGAAAGAGTACCTGCACAACTGCAGGTTCGCTTTCCACCGTTGAGTTATCATCAG
>JABJCF010000058.1 GCA_018665625.1 Nitrospina sp.
AAAAGACCTGCACGGATACAGGCATGGTGAGACTTTCCTGATTCGAGAGTCCATTTCTCAATGGCTTCTTTGGAGTAACCCATGGCACCATAAGTAGCCAATTGGTGCCGAATCACATAAAAGGTGGAATAAGCCACTGTAGTTTTAATGTTGAGTTGTTCTTCAAGCATCGGTATGGGGTCAAAGGACAATCGATTGGACTGTACGATAGAATCTGGCTTAGCTTCTGCAATAGGGACGCCTACCTCTCCTAAAGCCGTTGCATAGAACATATAGTCAAACGGCTCTTGATTTTCGGCTTTTATCTTCTTCACACATTCAGGATTGGATATGTCGCCAAAAATAGTTTTTGTTGCTCCATCAATAGTAAAACCCAGATCCTCTTTTCCAAACCAGTTGGCGATAATATTTGCTTCGCTGCCATATTTTTTACGGACGGCTTTGATAGCTGCCTGTCCCATAACTCCACTACCACCAATTACCAGAAAATTACTCATAATTAACCTCGATTATTAATATTTAACAATTTTATTTGGAATGTCAGGATCCACCAGAACTTTCGTTGATATCAACGTAAGGGATACTTTTGTTTTCTGTTAAAGCCTGATTCATGAAGTTGTCAGATTTAAAAAAAATGTCGATTTTACTGGAGAGCTCTTTAACATTTTTTAGAGTGGAGCCATCAATTTCACGGCGGTCAACTTTCCCAGCCATAGAAACGTAGGAGTCAATAAAAGGAGCAGCACTCTTTATTGTTTTAATTACAGAGTTTAGTTTTAGGGGGCGCTCTTTGTTCTTAAGAGAAAATTGTAAGAACTCAAACCAGATATCAATATCTGATTCAACTTTTCCAAGAATTATTAGTTCTTTTCGAAAACCTTCTTCGCCTTTTTCGTTAATGCCATCCCGCATATATCGTGCAACCTCGTTCATAGGAATGCCATCAAGAGTGTCACAGAGATACTCAAGATGAAAGATTATGGAATTCACTTTTCGATCATAATTAATGGCGAGGACAGAGTTTCCTTGAAGTTCACGATTTTTTTCAAATAGTCCCCAAATCCCATCCAACTGAGCAACTTTTTCCCGCTCCTGATGCAAAGGTTTGATATGCGAATGACATTCCGTAATGCTTTCCTGGCTGGCCAGTGAGGTACTGGCAAAAATTAGCGAACAAAAAAGGATGGTTAATAGCAGTACGAACTTTTGCATCCAATTATTGACCGCTTATGTGGGTAGAGGTGGAGGAACCTGAAACATGCAATTGACCACCGCCACCGCTAATATGTTCTTCAACTGGCTTGAGCTGGGGTTTTAGGGGATTAATATCTTTATTCTTAATAGGTGCTGTGGTTTTTGAAGGAACTGGATTTTTCTCTGTGTCACCCGAGCATGAAACAGTCAGAATAGATAGAATTAATATAAAAGCAAACCTCATGTTATGCCCCTGTTAAGGTCAAGGATTTTTGAATTTATACTCACAGGTAATTTAAGTCAATCACAAATATGAGAATTAGAGTAAACCAAAATGTAAGTAAAAGTTGCTATTTAGGCAGGCTGGTTTTCCCAAGTTTTAGCAGTATCTGGAACTCTTTTTTGGTGATGGGCATAACGGATAGCCTGGATTGTTTGATCAACGCAATTTCAGAAAGTTCTTTGTGGGCCTTTATGATTTCAAGTGAAACAGGAATTTTAAACGGCTTTACTGGTTTTAGATCCACTACAACCCAGCGCTCATCATCTGTTGTGGGATCGGGATACGCCTCGCGAGTGACTTCAGCAATGCCAACAATTTCTTTGCCAATTACACTATGATAAAACAGAATGGTGTCACCTTTTTTCATAGAGTTTAAATTATTTCGCGCCTGATAGTTGCGGACTCCATCCCAATAAGTGCTTCCATCTTTTTCAAATTGCTGCCAGCTATACTTAGAAGGCTCTTGTTTGACGACCCAAAAATTGCTTTTATTTCGCATAATTAGATGATTTTTCTTATAAAATACTTTATATTATGTTTTTTTGCTGTGATTTTACTATAAGGGGTTTTAACCAAAAGCCTCTGTCAACAAAGGGCTTAAAGATAAAATGATCAATTATCTGATTGACGTAAAACCTCAATGGAAATATAATCAATATCTCCAATCTGTTGAAAATTATACTGCAATTTCGTTTTAATCGGGTGTATTAAAATGCCCGTTGGGAGATTTTATAATATGTATCGAAAAGAAATCAAAGTTTTAGATTGCACCATCCGTGATGGTGGCTTAATGAACAATCACCTGTTCAGTGATGATTTGGTTCGTGGAGTTTTTAATGCTGTGAACCAGTCTGGTGTTGACTATATCGAACTAGGTTACAAGGCTGATGAAAATCAGTTCAAGCGTGGTGAGTATGGGCCAATGAAGTTTTGTTCTGAAAAGGATTTGGAAAACGTTATTGGCGATACAGAACTCAATTGTAAAGTTTCTGTCATGGCTGATATTGGAAGGTTCGACCCTAATTCGGTTGTGCCAAAAACTGAAAGCTACATTGATATGATGCGTGTCGCTTCTTATATTAAAGACATCGATAAGGCGATTGAATTTGTAAATACTTTGAATGCCAAGGGCTATGAAACAACTATCAATATAATGGCTGTGTCTCATGCCAGAGAAAGAGAACTGGATGAAGCCCTTGAGCAGGTGGAAAAAGAAAGTGCTGCTGATGTCATTTATTTAGTGGACAGCTTCGGTGCCTTGTACTCAGAACAAATAGCTTATCTGGCAAAAAAATATAAAGCGGCTATGCCAAGTCGAGAAATAGGCATTCACGCTCATAATAATCAGCAGCTGGCATTTGCTAACACGATAGAGGCCATAATTCAGGATATTAATTATCTTGATGGGACTATTTTTGGAATAGGGCGTGCTGCTGGTAATTGCCCTCTTGAGTTGCTGTTGGGATTTTTAAAGAATCCAAAATTTAATATTCGTCCTATTCTGGAAGTTCTTGGGAAAGATTTTGTAAAGTTGCAAGATGAAATCGAATGGGGATACACCATTCCATACATGATTACGGGTATTCTAGATCTGCACCCTCGCGCCGGTATGAAGTTGAGGAATTCTGAAGATAAAGATGAATACTTGGGATTCTATGAAAAGCTGACTTCAGAAGCTAACGTATAAAGAATGGCTTTCGATTTACCTCGATTTGAATCTGAGCCCGTTATCGGGATCATAAGAGGTGTGAAGGAAGAATCTCTTGAAGGCGTTGTAGAAGCCTCGATTTCCGGTGGTCTTCGTTTCCTCGAAATCACGCTGAATACTCCAAACTGCTTTTCCCTGATTAAAATTATCAGTAAAAATTATCCCCAATTGCAGATTGGGGCAGGGACTGTGCTTTCTGTTGAGGAAGCGAAAAGGGCCTGCGCTGAAGGGGCTCAGTTTATTGTTGCTCCTAATTTTGATAGTGGGGTGGCGTCTTATTGTAGAGATAATAATATTACTTATTTCCCCGGAGCCCTTACTCCGACAGAAATTCAAACAGCCTGGGAAGCTGGGGCTACCATGGTTAAAATTTTCCCTGCTTCTCAAATGGGGCCAAACTATTTTAAGCAGGTTAAGGGTCCCTTTGATAAAATAAAATTGATGGCGGTTGGCGGGGTTAATCCTACCAACATCAAGGATTATTTGGGAGCTGGGGCAGATGCTGTCGCCTTGGGCGGCTCCATTTATTCAATGCAACGGATGGAAAATAAGATGTTTCAGGAAATCCAGAAGGATATTGAAGAATTTATGTTTGAAGTGAAAAATTTTTATTCTAAAATATCTTCAGAAGGTTTGAAGAATCGCTAAAGTTTTTGTTGGAGACTAATAATGAGTTTTGACTTTATGAAAGATTTTATGATGTTTGAGGACGAAGAGCGGTTTGCTGGACTTTGTGAACAAATTGAAGAAGCGATCAGAGATGTGGATGCCGGGGAAGGTAAGGTCTCTGAACTGGAAATCATGCAAGCTTTAGACTATGTTGGCTTCAATTTATTCCGCGATAATTGGGAAGAGTATAAAAAAATGGATATGATGAATCGCGATCAATCCTATCCCTCCACGTTTAAAGGAAAAGATAAAAGATTTTTGCACTAATTCATTTTTTCCAAGTCTTTCAGTCGCTGCATCATCGAGTGCATTTTTTTATCGAGAGTAGTTAGATGACGACCCACCTCACCAATTTCTTTTTTCTCCTGATCCATATAGACTAGACGGCATTTTTCAATATGCTCGGTAATATGCTCAATCATGTCGTGTATTTCCTCGCTTTCTGAAGCTAGCTCGTCTGCGGTTTCTTGAAACTCAATGACCTCGTCTGTTGTTGTTTCAATGGTCTTTCGTTTTTTAACCCATGCGCGATAATAGGCAATTACGAACCCAGAAAAAGTTAAAAATATCAAACCTAAAGTGGCTATATCCACGAGTAAAATAAAGTAGGAACCAAAAAACCGACCGTTGTGAATTTCGGTAATTACTTTGACCACATCCATTTTCATCTCATTGGGTGAGAGTTGGTTGGCCGCTCCACTCAGATTAATGTTTTTCCAATTTTCCCCATGATCATCTGAAATAAAAAGCCCGGATGTTGTTCCAGCTAAAATAGTCTTTTTATTTAAAGTACTAATATGGGTGAGATCATGGGCGATGGATGTGCCTCCGTTCAGACCTAGAAAAATAGAAGTGAGAGGAGTCCACGAATCCCCTCCATCTTTACTTCGAGATATTATTTCTCCGTGCCCAAATAATAAATGGGAAAGGTCATTTGGATAGACGTAGCCTGCTGTAACAGGGAGGCTCTTAAAAGTTGGATCGGTAACCCAATTTCTACCGCCGTTAAAGGTTTTTAAAAGTCCCTGCTGGGTACTGGTATATAAAAATTCAGGTTCGGTGTTTAAGGAAAGAATTGAGATGGGATTTTTGACAACTTCTTGCCAGACATTTTCCCATGTCTCACCTTTGTCGTTACTGCGGATCACATTACTTATGGTGACCGCATAAATATTTTCAAGGGAAAACTCAATTTGTGTAACCCCATTTTCTTGGTAAACAAGGTCCCAGGATTCACCCGCATCTGAACTTTTATATATGCCTCCTTCACTCGCAGCAAAAAGAATATCAGGGTTTTCAGGATGTATTGAAAGGTCGTGAATTTTTGGGTGCGCCAGTCCCGCCGATTCATCGATCCATTCGCTCCAGGTTTCGCCCTCATCCTCGGATTTAAAAATTCCCAGTTTCGTTCCTGCATAAATGGTCTTTGGGTAATTAGGATGTAGTGAGAGGACTTGAATATTTTGGTCGAAGAGGCCCTGATTGATCTGTTTCCAGGTGGTCCCGGAATCTTTGGAGCGATAGACTCCAACATGGGTTCCAACAAAAATAGTTTGGCTAGCAGACGGTGATACCAGGAGTGCCTGAATGTTTAGATTGGCTCTCTGGACATTGAAATATTTGGCAGGGAGATATTGACCGCTTATCTGGGCCTTTTGAATACCAAACTCTTCCGGGTGCATCAGCAGGAAGCCGGTAACCGAAAGTATAAATATAAAGATGCCACATAAAATGCCGGCCCATTTATGTAGGTTGCGGGATCTTTTAAATAAACGAATTTTCAAAATATCGCCTAATTTTGTTTGCCTTGAAATGCTTGTTTCGCCAGTTTTTCAAATTCATCCTGAAGCTGGTTTTCAACATATTTTACGTGGCCGAATAATTCGTGAATCTTTACATCAATTTCTTTTAGATGACTGGATAATTCCTGAAGGTCCTGATCTGGCGTGTCTTTGAGTAAGACCTCACATTTTTTTGCATGATGAGAAATATGTTCGACCAGATCGTGAACCTGAGTAATATTGCTTTGTAACTGGGTTGTTTCTTCTTTCAATTGGGTTGTGCCCAGTTCTGCTTTTATAATAAAGGTGTAGACGAGGGCAAAAACAAAAGCTGCGAATAAGACAGCTTGACCAATAAAGGTCTCCCAGGTTGGATACATTCCCAACCATGAAATACTAGGAAGAAAATCTACCGCAGTCATGGAAACCTGCTCGCCCATTTGTAATTCGTGAAGACCTTTACCCATGAAGGTAAAAGCCATGTAGTAAAGCAGGACACTGGTAAAACCAAAAAACCATTTAATAGGAATTCGTAGACCCAATTGGTTGATTAAATAAAATACTCCGGCAAGAACCACACAGCCTGCAAAAAAACCTGGGACAATCCCCGCAGTAGATTCTCCAGCATATAAAAACAGGGCTTTATAAAATAAAACAGTTTCAAAACCTTCTCTATAAACAGATATAAAGGCTACAGCACCTAGAGTTAGGGCATTGCCTTTAGACAGTGCGCCACGCATTTTTTTGTTGATGTATTCCTGCCATCTTTTATTATCAATTTTTGAAACAAGCCAATAGCTGACCCAGAATAAAATTGCAACGGCAACGAGCATAATCCAACCTTCTAACACTTCTTGGCTTGCCATACTCAGGTGGAGAACTTCATGGACAACATAGGCCGTAATGAAACTTGCTAGTATTCCCGCAACGACTCCCATGTGAATATTTTTCACCCGTGCATCGTTTCTTGATTTTCGTAAGAAGGCAATTAATGCACCAATGATTAAAATTGCTTCAAAACCTTCACGGACAATGATGGAAAGGGATTGGATAAACAATCCAGAGAACCCCACCTTTGTTTTTAATAATTCCAGACCTCTGGAAAGATCTAATAAAATTTCATCCTGCAGTTTTTCTACATGTTCCAGTGGGGCTCCACGTTTAATTTCGCCTCGATAGCGACTGAAAGCAGATTCTAGTTTGACTCCAAGTGGCTTATCTTGAGTAATCAGGCTTGATTCTATTTTTTCGTAAGTAAGGTAGGCATCAAAAGCAATTTCCGCAGCGTCCTCATTTTGTCCTTCTTTATATTTATTTAAGCTTTTTCTTAAAAGCCCACGAATTTCACTCACTACCTGATCAGCAATGTCAGTTCCGGCTTCTCCTTCTTCCATCGCGGCCAGCTCTTTGTTTACAGGGGGTAATTGAACATCAGCATTGGAGAAGGTACGTAAATAATAGGTGACATTCCATATCTCTGCTTCGGATAAAATTCCTGCCCAGGCCATCATTCCTGTATTGGCAATTCCGACATTTATTACTTCGAAATTATCGTAAGCAGTCGTGTTTTTGTCACCTGTCAATTTGGGGTCGGATAAAACAGCAGGAGCAGGATCGAATTGCTTTGCCATCGGGCCATCGCCATTTCCTGTGATACCGTGGCAAATAGAACAGTTGTTTTCAAAAATCTTTTTCCCATTGGTCAATGAAACCGGTGTTATAGGAATTTTATTTATTTCGATACCAAAAGTAGTCATTAAGTTTGAGTTGGTGTTATTTACCTCGTCCCAAACTTTTTGTGAATCTACTTTATTCTCGATCATCTCCATGAGGGTAGGGAATTGCTGGCTTATTAAAATTGCCGCTTCTCTATTTTCAATTTCTTTGGAAACCCTTGAAAATCTTTCAGAAGCTTGTTTTAAAAATATTTTACTTTCTTCATACTCAGGGGGCACAACTATTTTCCCATCTACAACTCCTTCTTCAAATTCCTTTGCCGCAATATTTAACATCATGACAATTTTTTTTACTTTGTCCTGAGTTTCCTGATTAAATGCAGTTGATGTTCCTGGTTTCCCAAATATAAAAAAGATGGATAGAGTTAAGGTAAGAAATATTCTGGGAATACCGGGAGGAATTTGCATAGTTGATGATCCTAGTGGGTGCTATTCAATGTTTAATCAACCCGAAAAAGATGTTATTCATTGAAATTTTGGTTTAAATCTTTATTACTAAAAAGAATATAATAATGAGAATAATTATCAATAATAGGCTAAAGCCTTTAAAATGTCAATAAAGATAACAGTTTAGAGGTAAATCTATTAATTATGGATCAGAGCTAGGCGGGAAGCAACATTATGGAAAAACTGAACACCAACCATATTAAAACCTAAAAAGGGTTATTTACCAAAATATATTAACAGCGGAAAAACAACAATTATCCTTCTAATTCTTTGAGTTTATTTTCCCATTGTGTAATCAGTTCTCGAAAACGTTCAACATGCTGCTTTTCTTCTTCCATTAAATCTGCATACATTCGACGAAACCCAATATTTTCATCAGAATCTTGTGGAGTCTTTTCTAGTAGCGTTTTGTAGTAATTGACAGAATTTTCCTCGCTGACAATACCTTTTCGGAGAATATTTAAGCGTCCTTGCACAGACCCAATTGTTTCTTCATCAAATTCCATTTTGGAACCTATTTTGAGGTAGAATAATTAATTAAAGAAAAGAATTATAGCAAATTCAACACCATATTTCTGGAGTGTCCCATGACAAAATTTTTTCTTCCGATTTTTGTATTAATGGTAATTATGACAGGTTGTTCCCTGCATTCTGGTTCAACTTATGAGCGTGGAGAAATGGGAGCACCGGCTTATTTTAAAAAGGGTGTTATCTTATCTGTTCGGGATGTGAAGATTAAAGGGACCGAATCAGGCGCCGGTGCAGCAGCAGGCGCGGCAGCGGGTGGTCTTGCCGGCTCAACCCTCGGTGGGAGCACCGCAACTAGGGCTTTGGGTGGTTTGGGTGGCGCTGTTATCGGAGGAATCGTAGGTCACACGACCGAAAATGTTATAACGGGTGGTGATGCTTCTGAATTTATTGTTCAGCCTGATGAAGGCGAACCCTATTCAGTGGTGCAGGTAAACGACGAAGATTTAAAAGCTGGAGAAAGGGTTTTGATTATGGAATCGGGCAAGTTACGTATTGTGCGTGACAATACTGCAAAAAAATAATTAAATGAATCCAAACTATCAAAAATTAGTAGAACGATTAGAGGAATCAAGCAGGTTAGGTGGCATCATGGGAATCCTGCATTGGGATCAGGAAGTCATTATGCCTGATGGGGCAGCGGAATCGCGTGCCAAGCAAATGGGAGTGCTTGCAGGAATCCTACATGAAAAAAGTACAGATCCAGAAACCGGTAAATTGTTGGACCAATTAAAGAATGAAAATTCTTTTGACGAATTCGAACAATCTAATATTCGGGAGGCTCAGCGCGAATATGAGATGGAAACCAAGGTGCCCAAAAATCTGGTTATGGAATTGGCAGAGCTATCATCAAAAGGCCATCAGATCTGGGCGAAGGCACGTTCAGAGAATAGATTCTCTGACTTTGCGCCAATATTAACCCAATTGGTTGAGTTGAAAAAGCGCTGGGCGGAATACGTTTCCCCAGAATTGCAGCCTTACGATGCGAATATCGATCTCTATGAACGTGGGACAACCATGGCCGACCTTACACCGGTCTTTGATGAAATCAAATCGGAACTCATTCCTTTAATTAGAGATATCAAAGCTTCGGAGTATAAACCCGACTCATCCCCTCTGTCAGGAGAATTTCCAGTAAATAAACAAGAAGCGTTGGGACGACGTATCAGTGAAGATATGGGTTTCGCTTTTGATAAAGGACGCATGGATGTATCTGTGCATCCCTTTTGTGGTGGCAGCCACCCCACAGATGTTCGTATAACCACTCGGTATAGAACCGATAATTTTATTGAGTCGCTTTATGCAGTAATACATGAAACCGGTCACGGCCTCTATGAACAAGGGCGAATGGAGAAAGGGAGAGATTTGCCGGTCTCAGAAGCACTGACCATGGGAATCCATGAATCACAATCTCTTTTCTGGGAAAGAATGATTGCCCAGGGATCCGCTTTCTGCAACCGTTATTTGCCGTTAATTACGGAAACGTTCCCTGAAAAATTTAAAGGAATTTCGGGGGAGCAACTATATGAAGCTGTCAATATTAGTGAGCCTTCATTTATTAGGGTTGAAGCCGATGAGGTAACTTACCCGATGCATGTTATTTTAAGATATGAGATAGAAAAAGGGCTGTTTGATGGTTCGGTCGAAATCAACTCTTTGCCGGAGTTATGGAATGCAAAGATGAAAGAATACTTGGGGATTGAACCTGAAACAGACACTTTGGGGGTATTGCAGGATACTCATTGGAGCGGGGCGGCTTTTGGTTATTTCCCTTCCTATAC
>JABJCF010000554.1 GCA_018665625.1 Nitrospina sp.
AAAATTATTCACCAATGCCTGGCGATATATTCAATTCTCCATAACGAACCAGTTTTATATGATCGCCAATGATTTTAATATGGATTTCGATCGTATTCGCCAAATTATGTCTGATGGGTATGGTCGCTCTTACAATATCCCGAGCGCTGGATTTGCTGCCGGCCCTTGCCTTTTAAAAGACACCATGCAACTGGCTGCCTTTAACAATAATAATTTTTTCCTAGGCCATGCCGCAATGATGGTCAATGAAGGTTTGCCAAATTATATCGTTGAGAACTTGCGACATAAATACGACATCACAAAGAAAAAGATCGGTATATTGGGGATGGCCTTTAAGGCAGATATTGATGACACTCGAGACTCTCTTTCCTTCAAGCTTGGAAAAATCTTAAAGTTTCATGGAGCTAAAGTTGTTTATTCCGACGAATACGCCAAAGATCCAACTTTGGTATCCAAAGAAGAGTTGGTAAAAGAATGCGACATCGTTATTATTGGCGCACCTCATTCTGTCTACAAAAAACTAAAATTCCCTAAGAAGTTGAAGGTTGTAGATATCTGGGGATTGCTAAAATAACCGTTTCACAATCTCAGTACTACTCATTAACTTTCCCTTACTAAAGAGTTTCCCTAAAGAATCCCAAGCTTAATGAATCTAAGATCTAAATGAACTCTTCAAAAAATAAAGATAAGTCTGTGGCTATCATTGGGTTCAATGACGGCCTTGCCGGGCAAACGTTTGACTGGTTCGAACAAACCACAGGTTCCCATATTTCATTATTTATTGACGAAAGTGAATCTCTTGAAGATTTTTGCAATTCCGAACTAACTAACCAACGACAAAACAAAAGATTTGAATACCCTGCAAAGGATTCTTTTAAAGGACGACCTTTTTTTAGAGGGCGTGATTGGCCAAACGAGCTTAAAGGGTTGAGAATCGACAAGGTTCTTTATACTTACACCCAATAACCAAAACCGTAAAAAGGCTTTAAAAATATGCTCGGATTATAAATTTAATCTAGTTAGCGCAATTCATCCTACTTCCAAAATCATGGATCAAGCTTTGATAGATCCGGGAGTTTGGATCAATGCAGGAGCAATCATCGGTTATAAATCGGAAATTAAGTCAGGGATATTAGTAAACACACGGGCCATTGTGGAGCATCACACTATTCTGAAATCATGTTGCCAGCTCGATCCCGCCGTTGTTGTTGCAGGAAATGTAACCATTGGTGAATGTGCCCACTTGCACATGGGCTCTTTAATAGCGAACCGAATAAATATAGGGGCTAATGCAATAGTCGGGGCAGGATCTGTAGTGCTTTCAAATGTAGCCGCAAATATAAAAGTTGCCGGAGCACCTGCTAAAGAAATCTAGTCAGTCAGTGAGAGTCAATAATTTTTAAGAAGAGCCATTATGAGCGAGATCCAGAAAAAAATTGAATGGTGGGAACCTCAGGTAGGAGAAAAAGAGAAAGAACTGCTGCTTCAGGTTTTAGATAGTAATTTCCTGAATGATGGAGAATTCACAACCCGATTCGAGCAACAGTTGGCTGACTTATTAGGCTGTAAACATGCTGTGGCCGTAACCAGTGGAACCAGCGCCTTGTTTCTTGCGTTAGTAGCAAATGGCATTGGTCATGGCGACGAAGTTATAGTTCCAGATATTACTTTCATTGCAACCGCCAATGCTGTTGTCATGGCTGGAGCAAAACCTATATTGGTGGATGTCGTTCCTCAAACATTGAATATATCTCCGGCTGAAATTCGAAAAGCCATTACACCACAAACAAAAGCAATCATCCCTGTTCATATTAGTGGACGACCCGCAGATATGCTCAATATTTTAAAGATTGCTGAAGAGCATGGCCTGGCAGTCATTGAAGATGCTGCCGAGGCACTTTTATCGAAACTGAATGGCAAATGCCTGGGCACATATGGACAAGCAGGGGTTATTTCATTCTCACCCAACAAGACCATTACCACGGGTCAAGGCGGAGTTATATTAACGGATGACCATGCCATTGGAGTGAGACTGAGAGAGCTAAAAGATCAGGGACGACCTGTTCGTGGAACCGGAGGAGACGATATTCATGATCGTATTGGATATAACTTTAAATTAACCAATATGCAGGCGGCTATAGGAATTGCTCAACTGGATAAATTAGAAAACCGTACGAATAAAATGAAAGAAACTTATTTGAAGTATGTCGATGGCTTAAAGGGTCTTGAAGAATTAACACTTCTTCCATTTCAAGTTGAAAAAGGGGAAGTCCCTCAGTGGGTAGATGCTTTAACTCACCGGCGGGATGAACTAGTGGAATATCTTTTAGAACAAAACATCATTTGCAGAAAGTTTTGGTTCCCCCTACACACGCATAAACCGTATTCTTCGCCCGATGAACAGTTTCCCCAAAGCACCGAATTATCCTCCAAAGCATTTTGGCTACCATCATCTTTTTTATTATCTGAAACCGAAATAGAGAAAGTTTGTCAACATATTCGCAGTTTTTTTAGTAAATCCCGCCAATAATCCAATTTTAACCGTAAGTTCCCTTACCTTTTTGATTTTTTAAGTCGA
>JABJCF010000555.1 GCA_018665625.1 Nitrospina sp.
ATGTATCCGATGCTGATAAAGGCAGATTGAGGTTTGAGTGAGGCGAATGCCCCGACAGGGTTCAAATTGGTTTTTCGGCCTAAAGTAAACTCTGCCAGCATGATAGGTGTGCCGATGATGAATATGCAGACGAGATAAATGAGTACGAATGCACCGCCACCATTCTCTCCTACTATATAAGGAAACTTCCAGATATTGCCTAGTCCAATAGCAGAGCCAGATGCTGCCAAAATAAACCCTAATCTGCTTCCCCAAAACCCGCGCTGATTATTGCTTTCGATCTTCATGCAAATGGGAGTATATTTTTAAGGTGATAATTTGTTGGGAGGTTTCCCCTGAATAAAAAAATCAAAGAAATTATAGAGAACATTCCCAAGTTACCCGGAATTTATATCATGAAGGATCGCCGGTCGGAAATTCTTTATATAGGCAAGGCCAAAGTCCTTAGAAATCGTGTGCGTTCTTATTTTCAAAGTTCGCGGAGCCTTCATCCTAGAACACGGATGTTTCTAGGTAAGGTTGATGATATCAAGTTTTTGACAACTAAAACAGAGGCTGAAGCGCTGATTCTGGAAAGCAATTTCATCAAAAAACATCAGCCGAAATACAATGTCCTGCTTAAAGACGACAAACACTACCCTTATTTACGATTGACCACGCAGGAAAAATTTCCTCGATTGGAAGTGGTACGCCGCGTTAAAAAAGATAAAGCTACTTATTTTGGTCCATACACGATGGTGAAGGAGGTCCGCGAAACCATTCGCTTGATTTATAAAATTTTTCCGTTGAGGCAGAGCAAAGATAAGTTAGACGGCAGTCCCTTGCGTCGACCCTGTCTCAATCATCAGATGGGGCGTTGCCTTGCTCCCTGTGCAGGATTGGTTGCTCCAGAAGATTATTCACAAATAGTGCAGGATGTTTCACTATTCCTGAAGGGAAAAAATACTACATTACTGAAAAGCCTAAAGGCTAAGATGGAGACAGCGTCACTTGATACACGTTATGAAGAAGCTGCCGTTCTCCGCGATAAAATAGCTGCTGTACAAACGGTGCTTGATAAACAGAAAATCATTTCTACCTCGCTGGAAGATCAGGATGTGATTGCCTACTGCTCAGAAAAAGATCAGGCCATGGCACAGGTTTTAATCATACGTTCCGGAAAAATGTTGGGAGAAAAGATTTTTAAATTGAAGTCGCTCAATGAAATGGAGGAAGACGAAACCCTATCGTCCTTTCTCAAACAATATTATGCTGAAGAGAGCATGTTGCCAGCAGAGGTTTTATTGCCGCACCCAATAGAAGATGTAGATCTAATTTCCGATTGGTTATCAGAGAAAAAAGGAACGCGCGTACGCCTGGAGGTTCCCGTTATAGGAAAGAAACGCGACCTGATTCGTATGGCAGAAGAAAATGCCAGCTTTGCAATGAGAATGGAACGGGATAAAGGAGAAGTGGGAACCCGTTCATTAGAAGAACTACAAACCGCTCTTGGCTTGAAACATTTTCCAGAAGTGATTGAAGGGTTCGACTTGTCTAATATCTCAGGCTCACATGCAGTAGGGTCGATGGTAGTTTTTGAAAACGCCTTTGCTGAAAAATCTAAATATAGACGCTATAAAATTGCAACAGTGAAAGGCATTGACGATTATGCCATGTTAAGAGAAGTGATGACTCGTCGCTACAGCCGGTTGCTGGATGAAGATGCACCTTTGCCTAATCTCATTCTCATTGATGGAGGCAAAGGTCATTTGAATGCTGGGTGGCAGGTATTGGAAGCTCTAGACCTTATGGATCGGATTGACCTAGCCTGTATTGCCAAAGGAAAGTTCCGAAATAATTTGGCGACAGATGAAGTCTATTTGCCAAATCAAAAAATACCGGTGTTATTTAGCGAGAGCTCTCCATCACGTTTTTTAATGCAACGCATTCGCGATGAAGCGCATCGATTCGCCATCTCATATCACCGTAAATTACGAGGTAAAGAAACTTTGGAATCGCCACTGGAATCGATTCCTGGAATTGGGAAAAAACGCCGTCTCATGCTATTGAAGCAATTCGGTAGCCTGG
>JABJCF010000059.1 GCA_018665625.1 Nitrospina sp.
CATAAACTCCTTGGCATCTGCTTTAATGGGTAGTTCAGGTGTTAGGGAAGATTTTTTTAATTCTGCCGGGTCTATATCTACGATTATTTTTTTTGCCGCCCTAGCAAATAGAGGGAAATTGTAACCCACCTGCGGTACGGACAATCTAGAACCGATGCTCAATACCAAATCTGAATTTTGTACCGTAAAATTCCCCCCCCGATCACCAAAGATTCCACTTCGTCCAATTGACAATTCGTGAGAGCTAGAAATTAAATCACTGGTAGTCCAGGAAGAGATAACAGGAATCCCCAGTTTTTCAATCAATTCTAAAAACTCTTTTTCTCCTTTTGCTAGACGTATTCCATAACCGCTAATCAAAACAGGACGTTTTGATTTTTTCAGTAACTCAATACAATTTTCAACCTGCTTTTTCAAACAATCTTTTTCAGGTATATTTTGTTCTTCCGATTCAAATGAAAGGCAGTCTTCTGGAACAATATGCTTACTTTGAATGTCCAAAGGTATATCTAACCAAACTGGCCCAGGCCTACCTGTTGTAGCAAGGTAAATAGCTTTTTGTAAATGGTACTTTACCTGATTTGGATCTTTAAGAACTACAGCATATTTTGTAACGCTTTTAACCATGCTAACTATATCGGATTCTTGAATTCCAAATTGGCGAAGACCGGTACCCTCAATAAGAGTATTTGATGTCACTTGACCTGAGAGAAATATGGTGGGTATAGAATCTATCCAGGCACCGCAGACGCCTGTCAAAGCATTGGTTCCTCCGGGTCCAGAAGTGACTAACGTAACTCCTGGTTTTCCTGTGATACGGGCGTTTCCTTCAGCTGCCATAGCTGCCGCCTGTTCGTGATGAGTGCTGATATGATTTATATCTTTATTAGTTCCCAAAGAATCTAGCAAATGCATGGCGGCACCTCCAGATACGGTAAATACATCTTTAACTCCTAAAGCCGCTAATTCTGAAAAAATATAATCGGATACTTTCATAGTGACAGATGTTTTTTGAATAGTTAAAATTTTATAGTTTTCCAAGTTTTCGTGCTTGATGTTTTCACAAAATTCTTTGAAGGTTGTAAGCCCTCCTATATTTAAATAGGGGTTCGCTGATATCTCTTTATTTTTTGTACCTATAACTGACACAAGTGCCTCAGGGGATGAGTTTGTCAATTCAAGGTCAGCGCCGCCCGCAATGGTAAAAACACAATCATTAAAACATTTCCGAAGAACTTTTCCTGGTTCGGGCATCTGAAATTTTATGCAATCCGAAGGATCAAAAACCATATTTTTAGTTCCCTCGTAAGCTTTTCCAGCACGACCGTATTCATCCTTCATGCGAATGAGATCACCTTTATTTGGTGGAGATTCAATCTCCATTACCCAAATTCCATTTTCAGACTGAGGATCAATGGGGAGTTCGCTTGAGGCTTCTGTCAGATGAAAAACTCCCTCCTCAATGACAATGCCATCCATAGGGTTCAATTTTTCGGAACCATCAAAATGAGAACAGGTTGCATTTCCAGCAAGGAGGATCAATGCAGTTTTCTTTAGCGGGTGACTGTGCATCGATGTTTTACGTTTTCGGACAATGTGCAACATCCAGATTGCTACAAACTCATTTTCAAAGATCAGATATTCATAGCCCCAGGGTTTTTTTACAATAACCTTGGAGTAGTCAAAAGGATCTTGTTTTGTTGGCATTTCCGAATCAAGCTTGGTTTCAATATTGTCAGAAATCAGCTTTTCATCAGATTCTTTGATTTTAAAAATTTTAATCATTTAGGATGTCAGAGCCCACTTTCTTACTTTGAAATTAATTTCAAAAAACCTTAATGTTTTTTTCAATGTATTCAAAAAATTCGTCAAACATTTCTGATAGTAGAGGAACAATAGGAAAGGCTTTTCCAAGTTTTTGGGAATATAGATGTTTGCTCAATATTTCTTTTTTGGTAAACATTCCCAGATCCGTTCCTTCAGTTAAGTTCAAATTAGCAGGGGAGATATTCATACTAGAATAAAACATGAAAACATTTAGCTTTATTCTGTGCTGCACTTTATAATCCGCACGAAAAAAATTAAATTCTTCAGGCGAGTATCCAATTTCCTCTATTAACTCACGATTAATTGCAGTTTCTGGAGACTCTCCCTTTTCGATGCCTCCTCCAAAAGCTCCCCAATGGCCTGGATATATTATTGAAGATTTAAAATCCCTTAATTGTAAGAGGTATGAATCAAAATCTTTATGAAGAAAAGCTATAACAACTTTTTTGTATGAGCTTTTATCCATTTATTAGAACTACCTCTCTATTGAGCCGATTAAGGCATCAACAATAAGAAAAAAAATTGCTAATCTCTAACTAAATGCAGAGATTTGGCTGAAGAAAAGAAATATTCCCCTGTATAACCGGTTTCCTTAAAAACTTCCAGCCACTCATCTTCATGCAAGACCGTTGTTCCCAACAAAGTCCATTCAAGGAATAATTCCTTTTCCTCTTTGGTTCGATAAGCTCCTAGTGTGACATAGCTCTTTCCTTTACCAACCCTTTGGATTTCACGAAGAGCGCTAAGGACATCCCCAAAATTCAGCATATAAATAGAGGCAAAAGCCATTACGAAATCAAAACTATTATCCTCGAAAGGTAACATTTCATAAGGACATAAAATCAAATCTTCTTTGACTGATTCCATAGCCTGCTCTATTGGATAGGAGTGATTTTCAACACCTTTTATTTTTATTTCCGGCAGAGCCTGTTTCAAATCGTGGAGAAAAAAACCTTTCTTACAGCCTAGGTCTAAAACAGATGAGTTGTCATCCAATTCATATTTCTTGATAATGCTTGGCATAATGGTCCCCCAACGGCCATCATAGTGAAAGCCACCATATCCATTTTCGCGCTTACCGTCGTAGTAGCTCTCATCAAGCCCCCATGCAATCAGCTTATTCTTAATAGATCGACTATCTGGTTTGATAATGCGGGTGGAACCGGAATGAGGATAGCCAATATCAAATTCTTTCATTCGATAAATGTAGTGGGTGTATGAGGTTTGAAATTTCGTTTAACAGCCAATTGAATGGCTTTCAATGTGGCAACATCTAAATTGATTTCCTTTGTCATAAAAACTAACTTCAACAGGAAAATAAGTTTTTCTCTTCTTCTTTTTCTATCGGCATCCCTATTAAGATAAGTAAGGTTTCTTATTTAACAAAAAAGGCTGAAAACTCTACACCAAAATCTAACATCTCTCTTTATCCACCTGAAAGCACCTGATCTTCTACACCGTAACAAGTATGTCTCTTTGCGTAACAATCAGACGCGTTACTGTAAAGCCCCATGAACCATCTTCCTCTAAAGGAACTCCAATCAACCTCATTGCCTCTATCGATGGTTTCAACGCCATGAAAAACTGTCGGATAAACAAGATAGATATCTCCAATGTCCATATCATCTTCAATATCAGTTTTCTCCTTATTACTATTTAAGATATAAGCGCCTCCAGTTTTGTAATCCATACCTCTTTTACTCATAATTCCTGAAATCGCTATTTTTTGGTTTAAATATGGGTCGGAGTGTAACTCTAGCTCCCCAACACCTGATGGGTATTGGGCAATTTGAAGTCTGTCAACCACTCCTGTAGAAGGCAGATTATTCTCATATGCATCTAAAGGAAAACCTCCAAGGAATTTAAAAATTCTCCATCGTTTATTTACCGATTCAAGCAAATTAAAGGGGTCATTGTTCCATGGAAAAAAATAATACGAGTGTTTGATTTGACGCAAAGAATAGTTTTTAGCCAACTCAGGAGTAATAACTCTATGAAAGTCCGGACATCCATCTAACATCTTATGAAAAGATGAAGAGGTTTGTTTTCCGTGTTGATGAAGTATGCCTGATAAATCCCGCAAAAACTTCCCAGAAAAACCCTGTTTTAAAATGTGCACATCTCCCGAGTACAATGATTTAACTATTTTCTTAACAAACCCCGGGTCTTGCTGCAAAACTTTTTCGCTGAATTCTTTGTAGGGAGTAGAGATAATTTCTCTTAAAAAACGAGGTTGGGTTTTCTCATCTTCAATTGTATCCCACGCTTTTCGGTACAAGTTTTCAGACATGCTTTGCTTCAGATCCATAGCGCCCCTTTTAAATTCATACAAATTCTATATGGCCCTGATCCACATTCATATATTCGTGGAGCAATAAATTCCTCTTATGCTCAGCACAATGATGTTGGCAGTCTTTACTAGGGTTGATTTCCTTTAATCGTTTTTTGTTTTCCTCTGAGTACCAAAAATCTTTAAACCGTCTGTTTTCTATGGAGCCCAAAAGGCCCAGTTCGGTATAGGCTTTATCGTGACAGGAATATACTTTGCTGTCAGCCCCTATGATTGTCAAAAACTGCATGCTGGGACAAGTTTGGTAATCCTTGTCAAATCTTTCTGGGAATTCGTGATAATGGTCTATGATCTTAAATTTTCCGTCTTCAAGCAATTTTGCCTGCTCAATTTGACTATAGACGCTTTCCCTGAAAGCATCATGATAGTTGTTACTTTCTCGACCATCATTACTGACGAGAACACCCATAATTTTCATGTGGTTAACGCCAACATCTTTCATTAACTTAGTAAATTCGAGCACATGACCGTAGTTTTGATTATCAA
>JABJCF010000556.1 GCA_018665625.1 Nitrospina sp.
ATTTCTTTTTTCGTGGTTGTTCAAAAACCATTTTCGACCGATTGCTGAATAAAAACACGGACCTTCTTTACCATTTTTCTCTGGAAATAGGGTTTTTCAGGGACGACTAATTATCAATATGCTTATATAACTATAACACCAATTGTTATTTTTTGAGAGCCTTATTTCGAGATAAGGTCGGAGAGAAAAGCCGTCAGGTTTCGAGTGGCTACTTGTGTTTGTGATCGGAGGGAAAGTGCGCTTTTAAAGGACTTAGGGTGTGTCAACACATACCAGCCTGCTTTTATTTTAGATATTTCACCATCATCCCCAAGAAAGCTTGAAGAGTCAATAAGTTCATGATTGACCTCATCAGAAATTCCCCTAACAGATATAAAAGGAATCTGGTTTTCTTTAGTAAGTCGGGCTATTACAAGGGTTTCCATTTCCACAACTTGGGCTGAAAACTGGCTAGCAAGACATTTTTTAGCCTCTGGGGAATGAATAACAGAATTAACTGTAATTAGCCTCCCAAACTTTATTTTGGTTTGTTCCAGGGGGGGAGTATTTTTTGCCAAGTCCAGCCATTCTGAATTTGGGGGACAATCTATTTCCAAAGTCTCACCTTCCTCACTCAAAACGCAATCAGCAATGAACAAGTCTCCAACCTTCAAACCATCAATTAAAGCCCCGGCGTACCCCATGCTGATAATAACTTCAGGATGAAATTTTTCTATGACTTGGCGGGTCGTTTCTTCCGCTCTCTGTTTTCCTACACCCGTGCGCACGAGGAGAATATTTTTATTCTTCCATTTTCCTGGCCAGGCCTCAGATTTACCCAGACGAATCCGATCGGAAATATTCATATCCCGCTTGATTCCAGCAATCTCCTCAGAAACCGCTCCCATTATGACTATGGTTTTATTCATAGTGGCAAGTATACCTCCCTTTCAATAAAGATTTCTATCGACATGATTGCATACGATTCCAAACTAGCTCATCATGGGGTTACCACTAGCTTTACTGCATCCTGCTAGGTTCTGGTATCGGAGTGTGTTAAGGTTCCTCTCTTTTAACACCACAAACATTATAAAAAATCATGGCAAAACAAAAACTGAATATACCGGTGAAAAGGGGCGACCGGATTGAGTTGGATGTAGAAACCCTTGCTTCCAGCGGAGATGGGCTTTGCCATCACGAAGGATATACCCTTTTCACTCCCGGCGGTCTTCCTGGCGATCGCGTTAGAGGAAAAGTTATCAAAACCACACCGCGCTTCGGTGTCGTCGATATATTCGAACGAACTCAGCTTTCAAAAGACCGGGTCGACCCGCCCTGCCCTGTCTTTTTTAAATGCGGTGGATGTAAATTTCAAGACCTTAATTATGAAAAACAACTCGAATTTAAAGTTCAAGTAGTGAAGGACAGCCTGAGTCGCATAGGCGGAGTAGAGTTGCCTGAAAAAATCGAAACCTTCGCGGCAGAGCAACAATACCAATACCGCAATAAAGGAAGTTTTGCAGTGCAAGGGAAAACCAGCGACCCACAAATCGGATTCTACTCCGAAGGTTCGCATATAGTTGCCGACTCTCCGGTTTGCGATATTCTTTTGGAACCCATCAATAAAACCAAAGAATGGCTGCGACAAATTTTAAAGAAAAATCAGATCTCCATTTACCATGAGCAACATCACAGAGGGCTGGTAAGGGGACTGGTCATCCGCCATTCGGAATCCACCGGCGAAACACTGGTTGGACTAATCACCAATGAAGGCCGTTTTCCAAGAAGTTTTCTGGCCGAGCTTACAGAAGAAAAAGAACTAAAAAATTTAGGCATCGTTGGCATCGTTCAAAATATCAACCCACGTCCCACCAATGTAATCCTTGGAAAAGAGAACAAAACTCTCTGGGGGAAAGAAAGGTTTACCGACAAACTCGGAAATTTAAGTTTCAACCTTTCTCTGGGATCGTTTTTTCAAATAAATTCAGCCCAAACTTTACGCTTATATGATCTGATCGATAGCTGGACCAAAGATGCAAAAGGAAAAACCATTATCGATGCCTACAGCGGCTCAGGGGGAATCGCATTGTGGCTTGCAGAAAAAGGCCATAAGGTGATCGCCATTGAGCAATTTGAACCCGCCATGGAAGACGCTC
>JABJCF010000060.1 GCA_018665625.1 Nitrospina sp.
TCTGAACTACGTGGCTCGCAACGATGCCAATAACTCGCTTTTTCCGGCTCTATTTTTCGAGTTAACGGATCAGCGCGGAAAAATGAAGTGACCACTCTAAACGGGGTAAACATAACAAAATACAACAGCCCCAGAATCAGTTTAAAATTAAAATTCCCCACCACCATGCCAAACTTCATCCAAATCCGGTAAACCGTTGCCAAACGAGCTGGAACCAACAAACCCAGTAGCAAAAAAAACAGCACCCAAACACCCAGGGCCATGGCCGCAGTGAGCCAAGCTTTATAAAGAAAAATGCCCACAAAACAAGAAAGCACTCCCGCCATCATTAGTCCATATTGTCGCAATTGCTTTTCAGTCGGTTCGAGATGATTCATCATTTAATCGCTCAAAAATTATAATTGTTTTACGTTACCATATGACTCGCCTGCGTAAAGGAAATTCAACTCTTCTTCACTCAGGGCTTTCTTTCGCTGAGACCTCTGAAATAATTCGTCCTGCATCGAGGGCCAGAACTTTGGAACCGAGTTCACGGGCCAAGGCGGGTAAATGCAAATTATAGATAAGAGTCACGCCTTCTTGCTTATTGATCTCTAACAACAATTGCATGATTTACCTTGCCGTAACCGGGTCAAACAACCCATCCAGACCGGTAGACTCGCTAATCCCGTATAGTTTTTTGAGAGTTTTATAACCAGAGGAAAGTGGGATTTTTTCAACCCTTCTCGGGTCTTCATCTTCAGACCATAAGAAAGTTCTTTTCTCACCGAGACCGTGTCGTTGGGGATCTTCACGGGTGGTGGCAATCACATTGATCTTATCAAAAACATCGGGAAACATTTTTGCAGCGGTGACCCTTCACAAGAATCACCCTCTCAAGAGCTATGCTTATTTCACCCAAGTACTGCGGATGTATTTAATAACATCCCAAATGTCTTCATCATTTAAAGTTTTTCTATGAGAAATCATGCCTGTGCCAGTGGAACCATTTTTGATGATATAGAACATTTGGCCAGCTGAAACGTTTTTCATCGTTGCCGCGCAAGAAAAATTACGTGGAGCGGGCCTCAATACCTTTCCCAGTTTGCCACTGCCATCGCCGTTGTAACCATGACACATTCTACAAGCCATTGGTTTAGCGGCTTGGTTATAAAGTTTTTTACCATTAACCGCATCGGCCTTAGCAGTCATATCATTTTTAGCAACACTACCCGGAGCCGCTTTTGTTTTGCGCGGTTGCGGACATTTACTGCCAGCAAATGCGGAACTGACCGCAAGCAAACTAAAAATAACCATTACACTCAATATCAAAGTCTTTTTCATCTAACGATCTCCTCTTATTTTGGTGAACAATATTCAACGTATCATTCCAACCTAAAAATCGAGTTCAACCAGTCAAACTACTCTCAACTACTTACTCTAACTATTTTCTGGGACTTGACTGACACTATCAGGTTTAAAATCATTTAAAAAGGACTATTTAACCCGGTTTTTTCATGCACTCTGAGAACACAGCCCCGGCGGCAGATTGGCTTGTTTTTTCTAGGTCAGTGGGTTGTTACAGGGAGGGAGGCGGAAAAAAGACAAAAAAAGGGGATAAGCCGCGCAACGCGACTTATCCCCTTTTAAAAACTAACTTTATTTTACAAATGTGGTACGGATATATTTAACAACATCCCAGATTTCCTTATCGGAAAGCTTTTGTTTAGCCATGCCGGTTCCAGCAGAACCATTTTTAATGATATGGTACATTTGGCCAGCAGAAACTTTCTTCATGGTAGCCGCACAGGTGAAGTTACGCGGAGCGGGCTTCAATGCTTTGCCCAGTTTTCCAGCGCCGTCACCTTTAGCACCATGACACATTTTACAAGCCATTGGCTTAGCGGTTTTGCTGTACAATTTTTTTCCATTCGCCGCATCGGCTTTTGCAGTCTTATCTTTTTTAGCAACACTACCCGGAGCCGCTTTTGTTTTGCGCGGTTGCGGACATTTGCCGCCTGCGAATGCAGAACTAACAGCAAACAAACTGAAAATAACCATTACACTGAGAATCAAAACCTTTTTCATCTAAAAATCTCCTCTATTTTATAGTGAATTGAAACCAAAATTTATCACTCCAACCTTAAAACTAGGTCTAATATTTGAATTTACCACCCGCCTAGACCAGAACAAAAAACCAGATAAAACCCGCTAGAACAATGCCCTAAATCCATTTTGACCGAACAGTTCTCGACGGGTCAATGTTTTGAAAAAAGAGCATCGCATTATAATCCATTCCTATACCCTGTCAACAGAAAACTCCCTGACCCACAACACAGTTTTAACGCCCCGTTATATACGAAATATCCGTCCTTTTTCAGCTGATTTCCAATCCACCTTGAGGTGTTTTTCATTGCCCCCCGAAAATCTCACAAGTGGTTGAAAAATATTATATTAATCAATGAAGAAGTCATTGAGAAGCCTTATCTCAAAGCAATTTCTCTTGATAGGCTAAAGCAAATCACGTATGATCCAGTTATAGCTTTATACTCAATCAGGTTGATACAAAGCTCCGATTAAAATACCAATTGGAGTTCTGCATTTTAAGCGATGCCCTACATGGGATCTCTAGAAACCTGCTTGCAGGGGTCTTCCCCTAAGACTAACAACGGTAGAAACCTTTATAGCTAAAGGTTTTTGTAAATAATCCCTTAAATAGCTGACGATTATTTAATTTTTCA
>JABJCF010000557.1 GCA_018665625.1 Nitrospina sp.
GATGCCCCCCCCGCCACAGCCAATGCCTATAAACCCTCGCTCTATAATTTCTTTAAATATTGTTGTTTCCACAATTTCTAAGGGAATAGGCGAGGCAACAACACGGCGATAACCTCGCCCGGCATCTTCCATAAATTCCCAGCTACGTTCTTGTTGGAGTTTGTCGGCTTCTTCTTTTGAATAAAAAACGCCGATTGGTTTTGTAGGCCGATCAAATGCCGGATCGTTTGGGTCTACTACGACCTGCGTTATCACTGCAAACGACTTTTTGCCTATCCCGCGTTGCTGACAAACATTGTCGAACACATTTTGAAGGATGTAACCGATTCTCCCTTGACTATCTGCAACACAGATGTCGAGGGTGACCTGTCTGGGAAACTCATTTTTTGTGAGTTCTTGTTGTAAAAATATTTGACCCACTTGCGGTCCATTGCCATGCGTCAATATCATATTTTTATAGCCCTGCTCCATGAGGTCTACAATATTGCCCATGCTCTTTCTGGCTATTTCAAACTCTTCTTTTTGATGAGCATGAAGAGGATCAGATACATTGAGCGCATTGCCACCTAAAGAGATGAGTAAGCTGGGCTTGGCCTCATTCATTATATTTTCCAGGTTATTTTAAGAATGACTTTAAAACTGTTTCCAGATTAGGGCTTCCTATTTCTTCCAGATCATAGGTCACCCGTGCGGATGGTTTTTTAATATCAATCACACGTGTCAGGTCGATGGGGGTTCCTATGACAACACAATCGCAGTCTGAATCATTGATGGTTTGTTCGAGGTCTTTGATTTGTTGTTTGCCATATCCCATTGCGGGCAGGAGGTTGCCAATTTCGGGATATTTTTCAAATGTTTCTTTGAGAGTTCCGGTGAGCCAGGGGCGTGGATCAATGATTTCTTTTGCGCCATATTGTTTTGCTGCCAGCGTCCCTGCGCCATATTTCATTCCGCCATGAGTTAGGGTAGGGCCATCTTCAATCACCAGTACCCGTTGTCCCGTAATTTTTTCTCCTTCGTCGCAAAAAACCGGAGACCGGGCTTCGATGACCGTAGCCTTAGGATTGATACGTTCGATATTATTTCTGACCTGTTGAATGTTTTCAGGATCGGCTGAATCCATTTTATTAATTACAATGACATGGGCTCGCTTGAGATTTACTTCACCCGGGAAGTACGTTAGTTCATCACCGGGACGATGCGGATCGACAACGACGATCTCCAGATCAGGTAGATAGAATGAGAAATCGTTATTGCCTCCATCCCATATAATGATGTCGGCTTCTTTTTCTGCTTCACGTAAGATGGCTTCATAGTCTACTCCCGCATATACGGGGATGCCAATGGTGATATAAGGTTCGTATTCTTCCATTTCTTCAATGGTGCAATCGTGTTTTTCCAAATCTGCAATAACTTCATAGCGTTGAACTTTTTGTTTTTCTAAATTTCCATAAGGCATCGCGTGTCGCACAGCAACAACCTTCTCGCCCAAGTTTTTTAATATCTGGGTTATTTTTTTTGAGGTTTGAGATTTCCCACATCCTGTTCGAACTGCGCAAACCGAAATTATCTTTTTACTAGAAGGGATCATGGAAGAGGTGGTTCCGAGCAACCAGAAATCGGCACCTGCAGCGATAACGCTTGAGGCTTTATGCATAACGTATTCGTGCGACACATCACTATAGGCAAAAACCACGGCATCGATTTTCTCTTCGTGAATAATATCCATCAATTGGTTTTCCGACTGAATGGGAATTCCGTCAGGATAAAGATCGCCGCATAATGCTGGTGGATAAGCTTTTTTTTCGATCCCCGGAATTTGCGTTGCAGTGAATGCAACGACCTCGAAAAAAGGGTTGTCGCGGTAATTGGTGTTGAAGGCGTGAAAATCTCTTCCCGCTGCGCCCATGATTACAATCCGTTTCTTAGTTGTCTTCATTGTGATAAGTCTAACCCCTTTTTAATATTCATCCGCTATATATTAGATACTGTCCCTTTCGAAATATTCCTCCATTAATAAAGGTACAAACGGGTGTTGTTTGAAGGTTGAATTTTTGTGGATTTATGGAATAGGGCGCTGATTAAAGATATCTTTATATATAGTAGGCCTGTTAATTTTTTAAATTGGGAGCGCAATTATGTTGATTTCGCCCATAGACCGTAATAATGAATCGGAATCGGAAAAACAGGTAAGCAGGATCAATTCACCTTTCTGGACACTTCCCACAGGTGTGGGGGGGCTGGGCCCACCGCAGAGCATAAGGACATCCCATTCCAGTGAAGGAATTGTTTTGCGAGCGAGGGACACGCGCTTGATGGAACGTCGTAAACTGGCTGCAGTAATTGTGGAGCCTGAGCGTCGGAAGATGGAAAACCGAAAACATGATTCCAGATGGAATCCTGCGAGCCATCATATTTTGGTGATAGCCATCGAACGCAAAGCGGGCGAACCAGAACAATGGAAAGCCGGTGATCGAGTCTCGATAGTTCCCAAAACCCGGACCGGATTAGCCAGGCCGCAGGAAGATAAGCACTCCCCTGCCGAAACCCAAAAAAACAGGTTCCCTTTGTTGAGTACCGATGATGAAGATTATGTGGTGCATTTGAGCGGGAAAAGTCCGAAAGATATTAACGAAAATAATGGTTAATATTTATCGGCTCATGCAATGAACCTTTCCACACCAACTTCAGAAACCTGGCACTCCCAAACTGAAGCTTCTCTGTTTTCAAAATTAAAGACCACCTCAAAAGGCCTTTCAGAACTGGAAGCATCGCAACGTCTTAAGTTGCATGGCGCAAATCGACTTCCGCAAGCCGCACCCCCGACAGGGTGGGAACTTGCAATTCGTCAATTTCAAAGTCCTTTCGTTTACATTTTAGCCGTAGCAGCAATTGTATCTCTTTTCATTGGTGAGACCATCGATGCCGGTTTCATTTTTGGAGTGCTATGTTTGAATGCTGCCATCGGTGGGTTTCAGGAGTGGAAGGCGGAACAAAGCGCTCAATCTTTGCAGAAACTTTTACAAGTCCGTGCCATGGTTGAGCGTGAAGGTCGAGTGTATGAAATCGAAGCAGAGGAACTGGTTCCAGGAGATATTGTTTGGTTGGAGTCTGGGAATCGGGTTCCCGCCGATCTTCGGTTGTTGATAACTCATGGGTTTGAAATTGATGAGTCTTTATTGACTGGAGAGTCTCTGCCAGTGTTAAAAAATTCCGAATGGACTGGGGATGATTCCATACCTGTTGCGGATAGGAAAAACATGTCTTACGCCGGTTCGACGGTTGCACGTGGAAGAGGCCGAGGCGCTGTCGTTTCTACCGGTATGGTTACCGAAATTGGAAGTCTGGCAAAAGTAATGATGGATGCAGGTTCTGGAAAACCGCCTCTTATTATTCGCATGGAGCGGTTCAGTAAAACACTGGCCTGGATTGTGATGGTCGTTATCTTGATTGTGGGAACTCTCGGTGTTCTCATTCAAGGCTATGGTTTATTGGAAATGTTCATGTTTGGGGTGGCATTAGCCGTTGCGGTTATTCCTGAAGGTCTTCCCGTAGCGTTAACTGTTGCTCTCGCCATTGGAACAAAAAGAATGGTCGAGCAGGGAGTTATCATACGTCGGCTGGCAGCTGTAGAAGGCCTTGGTAGCTGCACGATGATTGCCAGCGACAAAACGGGGACACTCACTTGTAATGAATTGACGGTAAAAGAAGTTCGGTTTCTGGATGGTTCTATATGTCAAGTCACGGGGCAGGGGTTTACTCCAAACGGAAAGTTGATTCTTGAAGGTCGAGAAGTAAATTTGTTCAGAGAGTTGAAGGAATTGGAATCGTTAGTAACCGCAGCAGTTTTATGCAATGAAGGGGATCTTCATACTCATAATAATGAATGGACGCATCGTGGTGATCCTACAGATATTGCTCTTCTTAGTTTGGGACGGAAGATCGGGGTGGGGCGGGAAGAATTGTTGGATGACCAGCCTCAGATAAACCAGATCCCTTTTGAACCTGAATATCAATTTGCTGCATCATTCCACAAACTGACTGATGGAAGGGTTCGTGCCTATGTAAAAGGTTCTCCTGAGAAAGTTCTTTCAATGTGCAAAAAAGGAAGCGAAGGAAAGTTTCGTAATCAGGTTCTTCAAACAGCAGAAGAAATGGCGGCGAAAGGTTTTCGTGTTTTGGCATTCGCCCAGGGGATTGAAAGCCTGAACTCAAGTCACCCTCCTGTGGAACCTACTGAACTGGAGTTTTTGGGGTTTGCAGGAATGATGGATCCATTAAGGGAAGGGGTGAAAGAAGCCATTGCCTCTTGTCGCGATGCGGGAATTGAGGTCTCCATTATCACAGGGGATCACCCGGTTACGGCTTTTACTATAGCTAGAAACCTGGGTTTGGACTTAAAGCCAGAACAGGTTGTAACAGGAGCTGAGTTGCAAAACAGTTCTCCTGAAAGAAAACAGGAAATCGTAAAAGAGGCTCGTGTTTTTGCACGCGTTGCTCCTAATCAAAAATTAGAACTTGTTAATGCAATGCAAGCTGTAGGCAATTTTGTAGCCGTCACGGGGGATGGGGTAAACGATGCCCCCGCTCTGCGAGCCGCTAATATTGGGGCTGCTATGGGAAAGTCGGGTACTGATGTTGCTCGCGAGGCGGCTGAATTGGTTATCATTGATGATAATTTTGCCACCATAGTGAAAGGTGTTGAAAAAGGCCGCATTGCCTATGACAACATTCGCAAAGTAATTTTTATGTTGATATCAACCGGGGCGGCAGAAGTGGTTCTGGTTTTATTAGCTGTGGCAACAGGTATGCCATTGCCACTGACAGCCGTTCAATTACTATGGTTGAACCTTGTCACTCAGGGTATTCAAGATGTATCCATGGGATTTGAACCGGGCGAGGGTGATGAGTTGAAGCGACGCCCACGAGATATTCGAGAACCCATCTTTAATCATTTAATGATAGAACGCTCTTTA
>JABJCF010000558.1 GCA_018665625.1 Nitrospina sp.
GGTTTTTATATTTTTGGTCATTTTAATGAAAATGAAAAAGCCAAGCGAACCGCATTGATTGCCACGGAAAGTTTTCTTGTCACGGGTTTATATACAACCGTGATCAAGGTTGCGTTTGGCCGCCATCGGCCATCAACCGGAGATTCTTCTACCAGTTTTGATGGCTTCACCACAGACCATAGTTCTTTCCCTTCCGGGCATACTTCTACAGCGTTTGCAATTGCTACGGTTGTGGCAAACGAATATGAAAAAGTCCCCTATATAAAACCCATTTCTTATGGGCTCGCTGCCTTGACGGGTCTGTCGCGCATCAATGATGAAAAGCATTGGGCATCAGATATATTTTTTGGCGCGGCTTTGGGTTATTTCACTTCAAAAACTATCCTTCGATTGCACAACAACAAAAAGGGCCAGCACTTCACTATATACCCCCGGGTCGATAGCCAGGGCGGTGGAATTGTATTGTCCAAAAAGTTCTGACTGTAGATTATTGATTTTCTGCCCAGAGAGAAAGTTTTTCGCGGAAGATTTTGGCATTATGTCTCACATCAACCGGAAACTCTGAGTGGAAAAGTATTTTTTTTATGGATTGGGTAAAAGAGGTGGTTGCTCCTCTCTCTAAAAGCTCCTCTGTGAACTTTTGTTGTTCCGTTGGTGATTTTATTTTTTCCGGGTTTATAGGCTCGATAATAATTACCGGCTGCTGTTTGGTCTTGGGACCTATGCCCACCAGGGCAGAGCGTTTAACATCAGGATGTTGGTTGAAGATGGCTTCGCAGGGAATGGTGTAAAGCGTTTCGTTTTCTGTAATGACTCTCTGATTTTTTCTGCCATAAAACCAAAGGCGATTTTTTTCGTCGAGCCTTCCCAAATCTCCCATGCGGTGCCAGAAGGAATTATCATCTTCAATCTTTGCGAGCTGTGTTAAGTCTTCACGATTAAAATAAGCTCGCGTGGCCCACGGTGCTTTTATAGTAATTTCGCCCACATTATTTTTTTCGAGTTTTGTGGCCTCTGCCCATTTTGAAATCGGTTGGTCTGAGATCGTGATAATTTTAATCTCAACTCCCGGTATGGGGCGGCCTACACAAATGCCTTCGCCTTTCTTGGACAAGCGCCAGGTGTGATCTAAAATTTCCCGTCTGTCTATAAGGCTTACGGGTAGAACCTCTGTGGCTCCATAGGGTGTGTAGATTTTGCAATTCTTATTTATCAGGGTTTCAAATCGTTGTAGCAATTCGCCTGAAACAGGAGCCCCCGCCATAATGATTCGCTTTAGGGAGGGGAGTTGAATATTTTTCTCCAGACAATATTTGCTGACGGTATCCCATAGCGCAGGTGAGCCAAAACTGCTGGTAATTTTATATTCATTAATGGGTCGAATAATGTTTTGTGGATCAACACGGGCGGGTTGGGTGGCATCCATATCAGGAATGATGCTTGTCATTCCAAGTCCACTACCGAACAAACCAAAGAGAGGAAACGTGGGAAGATCGATTTCTCCAGATTGAATATCAAATTGTTCCTGCAGAATTCTTACCTGATGGTTGAATATACCATGATTATAAAGAACTCCTTTTGCCGGACCGGTGCTGCCACTGGTAAACAAGATTGCCGCAGGATGGTCTTCTTTCATGGCGGCCATTTCAAAATCGGCTTTTCCTAAATCTCGTAACTTATTGAGAGTATTACCACCCCAAAACCATCTTTTCCCAACGGTTACGCTGTGTTGGATGGATTTAAAAGTTCCAGGAAGAAATTTTTTTATGGCATGGACGAGCGGAATAGCAATCATCCCTTGCGGCTGTACCTGTTGGATGCATTTCAGGACATTTTTTTTCCCCAAACCCGGATCGATTAAAACAGGAATCAGGCCTGCCTTAAACATGGCAAAGGTGAGGGTCACAAAATCTATTCCATAGGGAACCATTAGCAAAACTCGTTCGCCGGGTTGCATGCCCGATTGAATCATCCCGGAAGCAAGTCGGTTGCTTTCACGTTCCAGCTCATTAAACGTTCTCCGAAACCCACTGCGCATTTCGATCATAGCAGAGGTGTCGGGCATCTCCTGAGCCCACCGAGCCAGTCGGGCGGCAATATTGCAAGTTTCTAATTTAGTCAAATTAAATTGAGGGCCGTCTTTACCAATGGTAATGTCACCTTTTTTTTCTGAATATAAGATTCTTTATTAATGGTCGATACTGCATTTTGTATAGAGATGAAATCTCTTGGTATTCGCACCAAAAGATAGTGAACGATATTTTCTGGAAAAGTGAGGTTAATATCTTTGGCTAGTTTTTGAATGATTTTAGCGGTTGTATCATCATCGATGGGTTTTATTTCTGTGAGCATGCCCCATTGAAACCGGGATGTCAGGTAACTTTCAGCGCTTTTAATTTTCTCAGGGGAAAAACAACTTGTAAAGGCGACCTTTCCTCCTTTTTCAATAACGGTGTTGTAAATATGATAAAGTTTTTCCTGCGCCGCGGTCGAGTGGGCCACCTCTTCAACATCATCGAGAAGAAAGTAATCCACATCCAATAATTGTTGAAGGGTTTGTTGTGCCTGGGAGGACGTTCCATCACCTATTCGATTTGAAAAGTCAGCCCCCTGAATATAAAGGGCTCGCTCACCTTTTTCCGCCACATGGTTTCCAATCGAAAGAAGTAGATGGGTTTTACCCAGATTTTTTTCGCTGAAAAGGAAAAGAGATTGGTAAAGCGCCTGACTGTTAGAGCAAAAATCCATTGCTGCGTCAAAAGCAAATTGCGAACCCTGGGATACTACGAAATTAGAGAAATTAAATTCTGGGCGTGCGGGGAAATTGAGAAGTAATTGTTTTGAGGATTGGTCGGGCATGGTTAAATATTCGCCATAAGATGCCCGATTATTTAGGGCCGGCCTGAATTTCTACATAAGTTTTTCCAATATTGGAGCGAAGGGTAATGGTGCTGACCCAGCCTTCCTTCTCATAATTCAGGATGTAGTTTTCATGTTTAATAGAGTTCACCAGAGTCCAACCCTTATTCAACATTTCGTTTTGGTAGAAAGTAATGACTTTGTCCAAACTTTCCCAGCCTGAATAAATAAACCGCCCAACTTTAACTGTTCCTGACCCCGATTCATATATGAAGGACTTGGAATTATCCCGTGCAAAATCAAAGGGCACGGGTATATCAGAAAAAGGATAAGCTGTTTCCAGAGGAGGCGGTGGTGGCGGTGGACCGTCGTTTTTCGCATCCAAACCAAGATCCCATTCTGCGCACCCCGATAAAAATAATAAAATAGTAAAATATATGCTTGCGCGTTTAATCATGTTTACCCTCTCCTAAATACACAACCAGTAATCCAATCATCATAAGAAAAAAACCTATAACTCTCAATGTAGAATCAGGTATCTCAGGCAACTTTGCCGCAAACGACTTTACTTTCTGAGGGAAGCAAAAATAGGGAATGCCCTCGAAAACCATCATTAGGCCTAATGCGGAAAGAAAAAAACTCATAAGAGGGCAAAAGTATGTTGTGGCGTAGTCCCATTGTCAGTTGAAATTGAACAATGCCTTACGCCACTTTAATAATATTTTCTTTAAAATTCAAGTTCTTCATTGCCTCTCTGAGTTCTTTGAGATGGCGATATCCACGCACCGTTCTTAA